>JAUXCV010000518.1 GCA_030618675.1 Acidimicrobiia bacterium
CTCCAGTCGCCCATCGACGATGAACGGCCTTTCGGCCCGATGACGGACCCGGCATCGTTTGGTACGATCGCGGGCATGGAACTCAAGACGTTGACGCCACCGCCCGCCTGCCTCGATGATGATCCGCCGGTCGATCCGGCACCGCTCACCAGGGATGAGATGGCGACGATCGCCAAGGCCATGGGGCATCCGGCCCGGGTCCAGATCATCGAGTACTTCGCCGAGTGCAAGCCCCACACCGTGGGCGAGATCGCCGCCCAGTTGACGCTGGCACAGTCAACGGTCTCGGAGCATCTCCGCATCCTTCGAAGTGCGGACATCCTCCGCACTGAGGACGACGGGCCGCGCACCTGGCACTGCCTCAACCGGGTCGTTCTCAAGAGATTTGCCCGGGACACGGAAGCAATGACGGTCCGCATCGATCTCTGACCGGCGCACGCCTCGTCGCCTCTTTTCGATCGTTTGCGCTTGCGACCACACCACGGGCTGCCACAAGCACGAACGACGGATCTCTGATCAGATCCCGCCCACGATCTCGATCTCGCATCGCGGCCCAATCGACGCCGCAAGGCGACGATCGGTTGTGACGAGCACCGTCGAGAGCCGTTCAGCGAGCGCCACATACCAGGCGTCGTAGACCGACACCGTCGATCGCAGCTCCCAGATTCGATCGATCATCGGCTCCATCGGGTACGTGACGACGGCAAGCCTCCGCAATTGATGCAGCGCCACCCTGGCTCGGTACTCCGCGATGTCCCCACGGTGTGTCATCGAACGGAGTGCCGACACTGCCTCGGCCTTGAGGATCTGGGGTGCTGCGGGTTTGTACTCGTCCTGCAAGCGTCGGCGCGCGGTAGCGCCGAGGTCGCCAATGCCAACGAGCGCCTCCACGACGAGCGACGCGTCGAGAACGCTCAATGCGATTCCCGGTCCTGGCGGATCACATCAGCGGCCGGGACCGTCGAGAAGCCGTCGGGCCCCTCTCTCGCTATCTCACTCTCGACCTCGGCGACGATCTCTGCGGGGGTCGCAGTCGCCGCGAATTCGATCAGATGTGATCGGAGGTACTCCTGGAGGCTCTGCCCCGCAGCAGCCGCCCGCACGCGATAGACCCGGTGAACGTCTTCCGGAATGTTCCTCACCTGGATCGTGGCCATAGCGCTATTGTAGCGCTTCTGCTTTTGGTCTGCCTGCATAACTTCCGCTCCGATCAGCACCGGACGATCCTCATATCCACCGTATGCGAACAGCGCCCCGATGAGAAGAGGTCCGGAGCCGATCAGCCGTCCTTCACTGAGGTTTCCACGCTGGCGATGGCCGGGAGTCCCTTGGGAACGCATGCATCGAAATCCGCTGAGGCGGTGCCCTCGAAGTAGTCGGCCGGTGCCTTCAGCCGGCGCGCCGCCCACACGATGGGAGCGGCCACAAGGGTGATCGCCCCACCGATCACGTACGCGGCCGAGTACCCCTGGCGCTCCGAGTACACGCCGAGTCCGGCTTGACC
>JAUXCV010000052.1 GCA_030618675.1 Acidimicrobiia bacterium
CAGCCTTCGGAAGCTTCCGGACCCACTGTGGAGCGAGTGTGATGTTGTCCAACACCGTCAGGTGAGGGAACAGGTTGAACTGCTGGAACACCATCCCGACCTCGGCACGGATCTTCTCAATGTTCTTGATGTCGTTCGTCAACTCCATACCGTCGATGATCAGCGTGCCCTCCTGGTGGGCTTCGAGGCGGTTGATGCAACGGATCCACGTCGACTTCCCCGACCCCGACGGACCGATGACGACGACAACTTCGCGCTCGCGGATCGTCGCAGTGACGCCTTTGAGCGCCTGGAAGTCACCGAACCACTTCTTGACACCATCGCTGACGATCATGTCGTCGCCGAGGACCCGCTCTTGCGGTGCTGCTCCGTTGTCGTTGTCGTCCATGTCGCCTCCTAAGAAATCTCAGATCACCGTTCACCGACACCGAGCTTCTTCTCCATCCGCAAAGAGATGCGGCTGATCGGGAAGGCGATTATCCAATAGACCACGGCCGCGAAAAGGAGCGCTTCCTGGTTGGCCCCCAAGAAGCTGAAGGGCTGTGTCTGAGTCGGAATCACGGCGCGAGCGATGTGCAGGAAGTCGAACAGGCCGATGATCGTGACCAGTGACGTGTCTTTGAATCCTTCGATCACTCCGCTGACGAGGGCGGGGATCACGGCACGCAACGCCTGAGGCAACACGACGAACACAGTCGTCTGAGTTGTCGTCAGGCCCATTGCTCGGGCGGCTTCATATTGGCCCTTCGGGACAGCTTGCAGACCACCCCGGACGTTCTCCGCCAGATACGCAGCACCGAAGAGCGCCGTAGCCCCAATCACTCGGGCCACCCCGCCGATCTCTACCCCGGCAGGGAGCAACACCGGGAACATGATGAAGGCCACAAGGAGCCACGTGATGAACGGCACACCGCGAACTAGTTCGATGTACGCGGTCGCCATGAGCCGGAAGATCGGCATCTTCGACGTCCGCGCCAGGGCGAGGATGATGCCGAGAGGGAACGACAGCACTATGCCGGAAATCGCGATCAGGAAAGTGAGAGCGAGACCACCGAGGAAGAACTTGCCGGGCACCTCAACTGTTGACGGAGCCGTGAGAATCATGATCACGTAGACAAGCGCCGTCACCAGTCCAGCCCACAGTCCAAGGAACCGCCAACGGCCCGCACCCTTCCCACCGAACGTGGGTGCCAACAAGCCGAAGACCCCGAGGAGTAGAAGCAGGAACCGGACAAGGAACTCCATTGGAACAAGGAACGAAACTAGACCCACGACGAGAAGGACCGCTCCGACGGCCCGGCCGGTCTCGCCCTTCGCTCCAGCGATGAAGTTCAGGATCAACCCGCCGATGACAATGAACCCAAGGGCCAAGGGCAGATACCAGGAGAACGTACGGCCGTAGTCAACGTCTGGATCGCGCAGCAGCACCAAGTAGATGACAGGAAACGACGCAACCCACAGTCCAATGAGGACCCCCCTGGCTGTCTTGGCCGGGATTCGGTCACGGACGACCCACGCCACCCAGTAGAAGACGACTGCGAGGATCGCGATCACGGTCCAGGGAATCCGGGTCGTCATCGCAATCGCTTCGAATACGATGGCTTGCGCGCCGTCAACTTCGGCAGGTACCGGGAGCACAATCGTCCACACGAGGGCGAGCCCTCCTGCGATCAGAGCAAGCACGACCCCGAGGATCGGAATCGTCTGATCCTTCGCATGCTCCCCCGCCGCTGTGCGTGTCAGATACCCGACGATCACAAGCACTGCACCGACGGTGACCCAGCCCACGAAGCCCCTCATCGACTCGACCCCGATCGGCGAAACGGACACTCCCCAAGGACCGATGACTCCGCCGACTACTACGGCGCTCCCCACACCCTTGAGGACCGTCCCGAGCTTGCGCGGCGAGGTTCTACCGCCGATCCGGTAGAAGGCCAGGCTCAGGGCGAGAAGAACGGCGAGGATTGCGACCGAGACCCACACACGAGTGAACTGCTCTATCGGGTAGGCCTGCACCATCAGCAAACGCATGTTGAATGTGACCGCGTCCCATCGGCGTTCTGGATCGAAGACGAAGTCAAGGAGTCCTCGATAGGCGAGGAGAACGATCAGTGCCGCAATGATCGAGATCACTCCTGCGTACCAACTCGAGAAGACATTCCGGCGCAACCAAACTCGAATGCCCGCCGGCGGCGGCTCAGGGGCCTCTCTGGATTCGTTGAGAACTTCGGTCGTCATCTCAACGCTCCACGATCGTCATCTTGCGGTTGTAGTAATTCACGATGGCGGAGATCACCAGACTCCCGGTCGTGAAGAAGACCATCCACACCAGAACAATCGGCAGGGACTGGCCGTTCAGGTTGTAGATCATCGTGCCGATGGCGACGATCCCTGCATATCCCACCGCAATGCCGAGGGATGTGTTCTTGAAGAGGTTGAGGAACTGGTTCCCCATTGGGGGAAGGATGACTCTGAATGCCTGAGGAAGGATCACAAGCCGCATGGACTGCGACCGGCGCAGTCCCAGCGCCTGGGAAGCCTCGGTCTGCCCCCTCGGTACAGCAAGGATTCCGCCGCGCACGATCTCGCCGATGAACGCTGCTGCGTACAGAGTCAAGCCGACCCACAGTGTGTAGAACGCGATGGTCATCACTGCGCCCGTATCGCCATACTGAACGAACATCCCCTTCTGTACGACCGACGCCTTGGAGAAGACAAGCGGCTGCCCGTCTTGGTTCGCGAAGCCGTTCCCGAGCCAATCAAAGACATTCGACAAACCGATCAAAGCGAGCTCCGGGAGCGAGACCAGCTCGCCGGCAACGGTCGTGAACGTGAGTCCAGACATGAAGAACACAAGCACTGCACCGAGAACACCCATGACGCCGGCGAAGATGATCCGGAACCAGTCGTCATCGGTGAACTTGCCGAAGCCCGCCGGTGTGCGTCTCGACTCGAAGAAGTTCCTGATCCACCATCCCGCTCCGATGAGCGCTGCTGCGGCGACAACGATCGGCACGATCATCGGCGGCAAGTTCGCGACGAGATCTGCAACCCAATGGAACACCGGCGAGAGGAAGGACAGGACCGGCCAGGCGAACCAACCGACAACGGCGAACAGCACAACAGTAAGGAGCCAGAACGTGCCCGGGTAGCTCATCTTGCCCGTCTCTTCCTGGACCCGGTGCCTCCACCGTGACACATACCGGCCAACCGCGATGCCGGCGATCACGAAGACCAGCCAGGGCCAGAACCCACCATTCCAACTCGCCCACGCGAACGCGAATCCCTTGTTGGATGCCTTGAACCAGTACGTACCAACGTCATCCGGTGTGAGGATGGGAAGAGCAATCGCAATCGCTGCCCAGAAGAAGAGTTGGACCAGCAACGGAATGTTCCGGATCGTCTCGATGTACACGTTGGAGATCTTGTTGACGATCCAGATGCTCGAAAGGCGGCCGATCCCGATCAGAACGCCAAGGACCGTCGCAGCGAGGATGCCGGTGATCGCGACCCGCAGCGTGTTGATGGCACCGACAATCAGGGCCCGGATACCGCTGTCGGGTGACGTGTCGATCCCCTCACGGAGATCGATACCGGTGGGATCAGTCAGCCAGTCCCAGCCGAAAGACACGCCTGAGTCGGCGAAGTTGGCGAAAGCCTGACTTCCGAGAATCCCGATCAACGCGACAACGACAGCGAGGGCGAGGATCTGGGCGAACCACTTGAGGAACGTCGCGTTCCGCCACTTCGGCACTTTGTCATGCTTGCCGGTAGCTATCGCCATCGGCGCTGCTCCTCCGTCCAGTCAGACTCAATCACCATTTCTGCGGCCGCGGAGGGAGTCGGGGGCATCTCGGCATTCCCGTCCTCCCTCCGTCTCTTTGGTTTCTGTCCTCCTTGATCAGCGTGCTGGCGGGGCGTAGATCATGCCGCCGTTGAACCACTGCATGTTGTACGAGCCATTACGCTCGATGCCGAGCGGTTCGGTCAGGTGCTTCACGAAGATCTCGCCGTAGTTACCGACCTGCTTGATCGACTGGTAGAAGGCGTCCTTCGGCAGACCCATCTTGGTCTGAAGCTCGCCTTCGTCCGCACCGAAGAGGCGAGCCAACTCAGGCGTACTCTCCATGTCGGCGTCGATGCTGGCGGATGTCACACCGTTCTCGTCGGCGATGAACATGGCGAACATCGTCCAATTGACCACGTCGAACCACTTCGAATCGTTCTGACGCACTGCCGGTCCCAGCGGCTCCTTCGAGAAGGGCGTCGACGGGAAGATGACCCAGTTCTCGGCATCTGTGTTCCCGTCGGCGATGGCGGCGGCCCTGTTGGCGAACAGCGACGAGCCGTCGATCGTCGTGATGTCGCAGGCACCCGCTTCGAATCTATCGAACAGATCAGGGAAAGCCTCGATCGTCTCGAGCGTGATGTCGACGCCCGCGACCTCCGCTCCTTCTGTGACGTTCTTCTCGCTCGTCGTACCTGACAACGCGCAGACAGAGGCGCCGTCGATGTCCGCGAAGGTCGACTCGGGGGTCAGCCCGGGCAGTCTCGCTGAATCGCCCATCATCTGCTGTCCGTCGTAGTACGTCGTCGCAGCGAAGTCGATGCCGATGTCCGTGTCGCGGGACTGTGTCCAAGTGACCACGCTGATCAGCACATCGATCTCGTTGTTCTTCAGAGCCTCAAACCGTTGGGCCGATGAGAGCGGCGTGTACTCCACAGCGTCAGCGTCACCGAGCACGGCGGCCGCGATTGCACGACATTGGTCCACATCGAACCCGACCGCGGAACCGTCGGCCTGCGTCTCAGAGAACCCGAGGGCCGTCCCTGCGGTGCCGCACTTGAGCACGCCGCGCTCCTTCACAACGTCGAGCGTGCTCTCACCTGCCGGGGTCGCTTCCTGACCACTGTCGGTTGCTGCTTCGGTTGTCTCGCTGCCCCCAACCGTCGTGGTCGTTTCGTCCGCCTCGTCGCTGCTGCCGCAAGCTGCAGCCACCAAGGCGAGCACTGCAAGAAGCAATACAAATCTGTTCAACATCCGGATCTTCCTTTCTCCGCTATCTAGAGCTTCACACCGCTCCCCGTCCCGGAGACGACCGTTCACCCGAGATCAATCCGGCAGAAGCCTCCGCCGGGGATGACTCGGTCGTCTGAGGTGTCTAGGGTTCGGATATCAACATGATGCAGCCTATTCTAAACTCGCGGTGTTTGTCAATCCTGAAACGTATGTTGCGATATGACGTCTGAGAATCCTCCTACCGTCAGCGACCGGATCTACGAGAATCTCGAGAGCTTGACGCCCGCCGAACGGCGGGTCGCTCAGGTCATCCTCGAGACCTACCCGATGCTCTCTCTCCGACCGGCGTCGGTGATCGCCGCCGAATCCGATACGAGTCCGGCAACGGTGGTGAGGTTTGCAGCAAAGATCGGTTTCGACGGTCTGCCGGGTCTTCAGGATGCGATCCGTGTCGAGATCGATACAGCTCCAAATCCTCCGGCCCAGGTCTACCGGCCGCTCGCAGTTGGGGACTCTCCGTCGATTGCGGCTGCGGATGCGACACTCGCTCTCGTCACCGATGCGCTCAATCGCCTCAAGCAGGAGCAGGTCGACGAGGCCGTGTCGCTGATTCTCGGCGCTCGACGAGTGTGGCTCTATGGAGGGCGCCTCTCGCATGGCATTGCGTTCTCCTTCTACGCGCACCTCAATCTGCTCAGACCCGACGTGCAACTCCTGGAGTCGTGGCCTGCTCCCGTCGCGGACCAGATCGCCCACGCCGGACGCGACGAGCTTGCCATCGTGATCGACTATCGGCACTACGACCCAACCGCAGAATTCGTCGCTTCTCACTTCGCAGGATCAAGAGGGCGGGTCATCGTGATCACCGATCAGTTCCTCTCTCCCGCGGCCCAGCGCGCTTCGGTCACCTTCGTCGCACCCATGGAGGGGTCGGGACTCATCGTCTCTCAGGCCGGTGCGCTCGCCGTGGCCGAGGTCGTCTCTTCGAATGTCGCCGCTCGCAGCGATCACCCGATGCTTCAACGCATGAAGAAGATTCAGGCCTCTCGCGCGCGAGCTGCTCAAATCGTCGAACACCACAACTCGACCAATCCCGCTCCAACTGATCAGGACATGCCCGACACCTGAGCAATCCGCGTGTCTGTGATGGTGTCGCGATGCCTACGTTGTCTCCACCCCATTGGCTTCGGCGTAGGCGTGGAGATCTTCGATGTAGGCATTCTTCGCCTCTCGCGGAAGCCAACTCGCTTCGAAGGTGTTCCTCGCGAGGCGTACGAGGTCGCCCTTGGAGTAGTCCGATGCCTGCTGCACGCCCGCGATCAGGTTGGTGAGATAGCCGGAGTCGAATTCGGCCGGATCGTCTGAATTCAGCGTGACGAGCACGCCGTGGTCGAAGAGGCTCTTGATCCGATCGGTGTCCTGTGGTGCCGGATCAGAGCTGCGCCATATGGGACAGGTCGTGAGAGGAATCTTCCGGCGTTTCACTTCTTCGACCAAATTGGGGTCGTCGATCGTGTTGACACCATGGTCGATGCGTTCAACGTTCAGGAGATCAAGACACTCCCAGATGTGCGCTACCGAGTCCGTCTGGTCAACATCACAGTGCGCCGTCAGTCGGTAGCCTTCCTCCCGGGCCTGTGAGTACACCTCTTCGAACTTGCGCGGCGGGTGGCCCTCCTCGTAGGAGTCCATTCCCAAACCGATGATGCGGCGCCGGTGTGGCCGTGCCTGGTCCAGCATCTCGAATGCGCTCTCGACGCTGCGATCCCGGTTGATGCACATGATCAGATTCGCCTCAACACCGAAGGCCTCGGCACCGCTCCGTCGGCCACGGTCGATCCCCTCGATCACGTCATCGAACGAGATTCCCCGCGAAGTGTGTACCTGGGGATCGAAGAACAATTCGGTATAGACGATGTTGTTCTCCTTGCAGGATCGCAAGAGGTCGAAGGTCATGTCGAAGAAGTCCCTCTCCGTCTGCAGGAGCGGTATGCGGAGGTAGTGATGATCGAGGAACCCCTCGAGGCCGGCGGGTCTGGCCGCCAGGGCTTGTCGAATCTCCTCGACCGAACGGTACGGGAAGTCGACCCCGTTGCGCTGGGCCAGTCTCAGGATCGTCTCGGGACTGAGTGTCCCCTCGATGTGGAGATGAAGTTCAGCCTTCGGCATGTTGGCGATGAAGGTTCTCATGTATTCTGGGCCCATCACCCGTCCTCCGTTCTCATGGGGTCGATCGATCTGGGATTCCTGAAGGAAGAACGCTCCGCGTTGCCACGCAGCATCATGTCGGATCCGATATTGGTGTTCTGTCTCATCCCTGCAACACCGAATCGAACTGCTCGACGACCCAGTCGACTTGATCGGTGGTGATGACGAGCGGTGGCGAGAGCCGGATCGTGTTCGTGTGCGTTTCCTTCGCAAGCACGCCACGGTCACGTAGGCGTTCGCAGTAGATCCTGGCGCCACCGGCCTCGGGTCGGAGTTCCACAGCCAGCATCAAGCCCCGGCCGCGCACATCACGAATCGAATCCGACTGAATCTCGCTCAGTCGATCGAGGAAGTACTTCCCTACGGTGTCCGAGTTCTCGATCATGTCTTCTTCCACCAGCACCTTCAACGCCGATCGGGCAACAGCGCATGCGAGAGGGTTCCCACCGAACGTCGATCCGTGCTCGCCGGGTTGGAGTGTGCCAAGCACCTCTGTGTTGGAGAGGACCGCGGAGACCGGATAGAAACCCCCGCCGAGAGCCTTCCCGACGACCGTGACATCAGCTTCGATCTCCTCGTGCTCTTCGGCCAGGAGCCTCCCGGTCCGACCGAGTCCTGTCTGGATCTCGTCGAGGATCAGCATCACGTTGTTGGCCGTACAGATCTCGCGAACCTTCTTGAAGTAGCCGCTCGGGGGGAGAATGACACCTGCTTCCCCCTGTATCGGTTCGACGAGGAACCCAACTGTGTTCGGTGTGATCGCAGACTCGAGTGCTTCGGAATCCCCGAAAGGAATCGACCGGAACCCAGGTGTGAATGGACCAAAGTCCCGACGTGCCACGGAATCAGACGAGAAGCTCACGACCGAGATGGTGCGACCATGGAAGTTGTTGCTGCACACGATGATCTCGGCGGCGCCGTCCTCCACTCCTTTGACTCGGTACCCCCATTTCCGGACGGACTTGATCGCAGCTTCCACCGCTTCCACACCGGAATTGGCCATCAGCACTTTGCGTGAGTTCGTGAGGTCACAGATCTCTTCGTAGAAGAGCGCTAGGACGTCATTGCGGAACGCGCGCGACGTGATCGTCAGTCGAGACGACTGTTCTACGAGCGCCTCGCGGATCTTCGTGTGGCAGTGACCCTGATTGACCGCCGAGTACGCGGCCAGACAGTCGAGATAGCGGTTTCCGTCCGTGTCCCACACCCAGACGCCCTCGCCACGCGAGAGCACAACGTCGATCGGGTCGTAGTTGTGTGCCCCAAAGATCGCTTCGATGGCTCGGAAGTCCTTCGGCTGGAGTTGGACGGTCATTTCACTCCCTCAAGCTCGTACGAAGCCGGTCGAAGCTCAGATGCACCGTAGATGCACCAACAGAGCGACAGCTTGGGATGATCGACACAATCATCGACCATCGTCTTGAAATAGATTAACCTAAACGGGCAGTAGGTGTCATATCCGGTACACGCGCGACGCGCAGGAACGGACGCGGCACACCCGTAGCGTCATCGTCATGTGGAGGCATTGTGTTGGAGCCGTATCGTTGTTTGTCGTATTCGGATTTCTCTGATCCTGTTTCTGCGGGGGCGTATCGCGATGCGCTCGAGAAGGTGCGCGGGGAGCTTGGTGTTCATGCGCCGTTGCTGATCGGCGGTGAGCGGATCGTGACGGACAAGGTGATCCGTAGTGTCGATCCGTCCCGGCCTGATCGTCTGGTGGGGACGGCGTCGTCCGCAACAGCCGACCAGGCTGTGGA
>JAUXCV010000241.1 GCA_030618675.1 Acidimicrobiia bacterium
CGGCGTTGTGATGAAGGTCTACCAACTCGTCAACGCCGACCCGGGACCCGACCGGTTCACGCTCGATCCTGAAGAGCATTTCGCCGCCTGGCAGGATGCCACCGCCCATGGATGGGGGATTCTCGGGCTGTTCCACTCGCATCCGACGACTCCTCCGATACCGTCGACCGCCGACCTCGAAGGGGGCGGCGACCCGGCGTGGGTGAACGTCATCGTTGGTGTCGAGAACGGCCGCATCGCCGTACGCGCCTATCGATACCTCGATGGTGTGGCATCACCCGTCGAGATCGAGCAGCGGTAACCTTGCCCGATGATCCCAGCCGAGCACAACCATGAGACGTACCGGCGGCCCCTCGAGGTGATCGCCGGCGCTTCGCAGACGACGGTGTTCGAGTGACGACGCTCACGATTCTCGGATCATCCGGTGGGACGCCGACGCGTACGAATCCCGCATCCGGTTACCTGCTCGAAACCGAGGGGATGTCGTTCTGGCTCGACACAGGGACCGGGACCTTCATGGAACTGGCCAGACACGTCGATCCGGGGACGATCGACGGTGTCATCATCAGTCACGTTCATGTCGATCACTGCACCGATCTGTTCGGTCTGTACGGCTACCTCGGTTTCGGCCCATCCGGCATCATCCCGATCCCCGTGCTCGTGCCGCCCGGTGCGGCCGATCATCTTGCGGCGTTCGCACGTGCGGGTGAGGAGCACGTCTTCCACGCAGTGCTCGATCTCGTTGAAGTCGATGCCGGGTCGACGGTGAAGATCGACGATGTGGAGATCCGCTTCGGGCAGGCGGTTCATCCGATTCCGGCTCTCATCACCCGGTTCGACACGCCGAAAGGTTCTCTCGTGTATTCGGGCGACACCGGTCCGGGGTCCGACCTCGTCGAACTGGCGACGGGTGCAGATGTGCTGTTGTGTGAGGCGACCATCGCTGGTGAAAGGGACGAGACCACCTATCCGTACCATCTGACGGCTTTCGAGGCCGGGCGGATCGCATCTGAAGCCGGGGTCCGTACGCTGGTCGTTACGCACCTCGCCTCCACGATCGACCCCGACCGGGCGCTCGAAGAGGCAGCAGAGGAGTTCGGCGGCGACCTCGTTCTCGCCATGCCTGGAACGAAGATCACGATCGGGGAGGGACCATGAGAGAAGACAGAGCGGCCGACGCGCTGAGGCCCGTCCGGATCCGGCGCGGGTTCACCGAGATGACACCGGGGTCGGTCCTCATCGAGATGGGGAAGACGCAGGTGCTGTGTACCGCAGCATTCGAGGAGGACGTTCCGCGATGGATGCGGGACAGCGGCAAGGGATGGGTGACGGCGGAATACGCGATGCTCCCCGGATCCAGTCCGCAGCGGATCCGGCGCAACGCCATCGAGGGAGGTCGGACGAAGGAGATCCAGCGACTCATCGGCCGGTCGCTTCGCGCCGTCGTCGATACGAAGGCGATGGGGCCGCTGACGGTTCGGGTCGATTGCGATGTGCTCCAGGCCGACGGTGGAACGAGAACGGCTGCCATCACCGGGGCATGGATCGCCCTCGCCGATGCGTTCGACGTGCGGATCGCCGAAGGGAAGATGGAGGCCTCGCCGCTGACCGACCATGTGGCCGCGATCTCCGTAGGACTCGTTGGGACCGAGGCGCTGCTGGATCTCCAGTACACCGAGGACGTGAGTGCGGATGTCGACGCCAACATCGTGATGACCGGCTCAGGCAAGATCATCGAAGTCCAGGGCACGGCCGAAGGCGACCCGTTCGGCCGGGAGCAACTCGACAGGCTGCTTGATCTCGCGGCGAAGGGGATCGGCGAACTCGTCGACGAACAGCGGAGCGCTCGGGCGTGACTGCCGTCCCGCCCCAGGTCGTCGTCGCATCGAAGAACCCGGACAAACTCCGCGAGGTCGAAGCGGTTCTCGCCCGAATGGAACATCCTTGGCAGATCGTCAGGGGACTCGAGTGGCCCGATGTCGACGAGACGGAACCGACGCTCGAAGGCAACGCCGTGCTCAAGGCCGTCGCCGTCTCCGAGGCCACGGGACTCCCGGCGCTTGCCGACGACACCGGCCTCGAGGTCGATGCCCTGGACGGGGCGCCGGGTGTACACAGCGCCCGGTTCGCCGGTCCGGAGGCGGCGTATGAAGCGAACGTCGACCGACTGCTCGCAGACATGATGGGAGTCGAAGACCGTACGGCGCGCTTCCGAACGGCGATCGCATTCGTGGTGCCCGGTTCGGAGCCTCTGATCGTCAACGGCGTGGTGGAAGGAACGATCACGACCGAGCGACGAGGCGACCGTGGCTTCGGCTACGACCCTGTGTTCGCGGTAGGGGATCGCACCTACGGCGAGATGACGGACGGTGAGAAGAACGAGATCTCTCATCGAGCGGAGGCGCTCCGTGCTCTGGTCGCAGCGCTCGAAGGATCGAGAGGGTCGACAGATTCGCCGGACGGGGCCTGAGATGCTGCGAAGCGAAGGGGATCGTCTCGAACGCGTGGTGGTCTCTTCGCCGGGGGAGGCGTTCCTCGGCATCACCGACCTTGCGGCGCACAATTTCGGCCGGCAACCGGATCGTCGACTCGCGGTGGATCAGCACGATCTCCTGAAGCACACGATCACGGCCTTCGGCACTGTCGTTGTTGATCTCCCGGAACTGTCCGGGCACCCGAACTCGGTGTTCACGCGCGACACGGCGCTTTCCACCCCGGAGGGATCCGTCCGGTTGCGCCTCGGACTGTCGACGCGCGAGGGGGAGGATCGGTGGATGGCCGATGCGCTTGCGGCATTGGGAGAGCCGATGATCGGAGCCATCGAAGCGCCGGGCACGGTCGAGGGAGGAGACATCGTGCTTGCCGGCACCGTCGCCTTCGTTGGGGAATCGATCCGCACCAATCGGGCGGGCATCGATCAACTGACGGGCATTCTCATCCCGATGGAGTACGAGGTTCGTGTGATCCCGTTGCCCGATTCGATCCTGCACCTCGACAAGGTGTTGCTCACGATCGGTCCGGAGACCCTCCTGTTCTGTCCCGACTTCGTCGATGAGGGCAACCTCGACGGTTTCGAGACGATCGCGATCCCGTACGATCCGACGAGCACGGCGAACGTCATCAATCTCGGAGACAACGAGTTGATCGTCAACCGGTCGAATGGGGGAGTCATCGAACGGCTGACCGGGACCAAGTACGTCGTCCACGACCTCGATCTGTCTGAGTACGCCAAGGGGACCGGCGGTCCGAACTGCCTCATCATGCCGGTCGATCGCGGGTGATCGGACGTCTTCCGCCGATTATCCAGTGCGGGCGAGAGGACTCGAACCTCCACGGGTCTCCCCACCAGGTCCTAAACCTGGCGCGTCTGCCAATTCCGCCACGCCCGC
>JAUXCV010000272.1 GCA_030618675.1 Acidimicrobiia bacterium
GGTTCAAATCCAGGTGGGCCCACCACACCGCCGCTTCACATCCTCGCAGCGAGGATGCACATCAGTCTCTCTTCGTGTGACGCCGCGACCGCACGACGGCCCAGACGGCGATGACGCCGATCACTGCGATTGACCCGACGAAGACGAGCACGACGGTCCTCGCTCCCCGAATCGCTGTCTCGGCGCCGTCGTCGATCTCTCGAATCACCACCGACGAAGCGGATTGGTCGGCTCCACTCCACGCCTCGACAAGGCGATCCGGGGCACGTTCGCCGCCCTCCTCGACCAGCACGGACACGAACACTGACGGCACAACGTCCTTGTCCGGATCGACTCCGTTCAGGGTCTCATCGGTGAATGCGTAGCTCTGATCACCGGGCCGGGCCACGATCAGTGCCGCAGACGTAGCTGTCTGGTCACCACACCGAGAGTCGCCACCAGCGTCGGCTCCGGCCAGGAGACCGGCCAGTAGGCGATCGGCAAGCATGCCGTCAGTGGCTTCGAACGCTTCGATCACCGCGTCCACGACACCTTCGGCTACGAGGATGTTGCCCTGGACCGACGCGGTGCCATCCGCAGTCCGGCGATCGAGCGCCACGCCATGATTGTCGGCACCCGTCCAGCCGGCGCCGCCGGCGCCGAGGACAACGACACCGAACTGCCGGTCATCAGGCGATTCGTCGGCAGCGACAACCGCTTCGACCGCTTGCGCAGCAGTGGCACCACCGGCCAGAGCTTCCACAAGACGAGCTCCCGAAAGTTCTGAGAGATTGGCCTGGGAGGCCGCGGCTCCCACACCCGGCACCAACACTGGAACCACCGAGACCTCGAACCCGACACAGCTGGCAACGGCCACTCCAACTTCTCCGGTCTCGGGGTCCACGGCTACGACCGACCACGTAGCCAGAGCCGACTGCATACCAACGCCAAGGACGGCCAACACCACTCCGAACGTGACGAACACTCTCCGAACCACCATGCAACGACTCCGATCCTGGGGCGACGGTCAACCCTAGGTGACTACGCTCAGTCGCATGTCCACAACGCCTGCGAAGATCCTCGACACGTTTCCCAATCCACACCCCGGACGCGACTACGTCGTCACCTTCGACGCCCCCGAGTTCACCTGTCTCTGCCCCCTCACAGGTCAGCCGGATTTCGCACACTTCATCATCGACTACATCCCCGACGGGTTGTGTGTCGAACTCAAATCCCTCAAGCTCTACCTCTGGTCATACCGGGATGAAGGATCATTCCACGAGGACGTCACGAATCGGATCCTCGACGACATCGTCAAAGCCGTCGCCCCGCGATGGGCGAAGATCGTGGGGAATTGGAACATCCGGGGCGGAATCCGGACCGTCGTCACGGTGGAACACAACAAGACCTCCGTCTGACCGAACCGCAGGACGTGTCGTTGTACTCCGCCTCACCGCCGACTCGGATACGCTGGCACGGGAGGATCACGCATGAAATCACAGTCGGACCTGATTGCTACGTTCTATGAGTCGTTCCAGGACCGTGACCACGCCGGGATGATCGCCTGCTACCACCCGTCGATTCACTTCTCAGATCCGGTGTTCACCGATCTCCACGGCAACCAAGCGAAGGCGATGTGGCACATGCTGTGCGAACGCGCTACCGACCTCGAGGTGACATTCCGTGACGTGGAGGCCGACGGCGACGAGGGCCGGGTCCATTGGGAGGCCCGGTACGCCTTCTCGAAGGCCTCACGGCCCGTCCACAACGTCGTCGACGCGTCGTTCGTGTTCCAGGAAGGGCTGATCGTTCGCCACACGGACGATTTCGATCTCTGGCGATGGACCCGCATGGCGATCGGTTCGGCAGGCACCGCTCTGGGATGGAGTGGCCCCTTCCAGAACAGAGTGCGCGCCACAGCGATGAGCGGGCTCCGGAAGTTCATGGCGGGGCATCCCGAGTATGCGGAGCACTCTGAACTTGAGTGACTGGCCTCAGGGCCCGGAATCACTCAGCAGGTTTGCCAGCGCCGTTCTGGATATCCCATCGACGTTGGATCACTACCGCCGCAACGACAAGCACGATCGCCGTTCCGAAGAGCAGTCCCCCAACCACGTCGGTGAGCCAATGGACCCTCAGGTACGTTCGGCTCCATGCCATGACTACGGCGTAGGCGATGCCGATCCCGAGGAACAGCCGATGCCGACGCGGCCAGATGATCCCGGCGATCACCGCCAACCCGATCCCTATCGCGGCCCCAGACACCATCGCGTGCCCCGATGGATACGACGCAGAGGACTCATGAACGAGCGCGTCGATCGGCCGCGGCCTGTCTACCAGCAATTTCGTGATCGTCGAGAAGACCTGTGCGCCCGCAACGATCGCGAACCACGCCCAAAACGCCCACCACTTCTTCACGACGATGAACGTCGCGGCAACCAGCACGCTGGTCGCAAGAGCGATCGGAACCGCACCGAGATGATGGAACAGTTCGGCCACGGAGACGAGCCATGGGGTCTCGTTGGCTGCCATGAGATCTCGCCACGCGTCGTCGAGGCCCTGTGTCCATCCGGCGACGACCAGCGCTGTCAGGAGCAGGAACCCAGCGAACAGCCCTGCTCCGACCCGAAACTTCCTGGTTGTGGTTGCTGCCATGGACTCGAAACGCTACCGGTTCGTGGACCGCATCCGCAAGACGTCTGCGATTGAACAGGGGCCGGACGCGAGGGAACAGGCCCAAGCCAAACGGTCGAGTGATCATCCCTCAAGAGCCTCTCCGGTCTCTCGCCCAGGAAGCGAATCAGCGTATACTCCTGTGATTCTCACCGATCGATCAATCCTGGAGCAGCGTTGACCACGTCCATCGAACTTCCCGAGGTCGTCATCGACGAGCCTGAGGGACGCCCGATCGAGCGTCATCCGAGCGATGTTCTTCGCCTGGTGATAGCCCTCCTAGTCGCTCTTGTCGGCTTCCTCCTCGCCACGATGCTGAACAACATCTCCGAGGCCATCACGGTCGAGGTCATCGACACTGTCTCCAAAGTTCCGAGCGTGGCCGTCGTCGTCGTGATCA
>JAUXCV010000349.1 GCA_030618675.1 Acidimicrobiia bacterium
CCGGGCGTCGCGTGAATCCGGCGAACCGTCTCAATCAGCGTCGTGGCAACGGTCTCCGCCTCCGAGAGAGACGCATGTTCATCGACCGCGTGGGCGTTGCGGACATCTCCGGGGCCGTACACGAGCGTTGCCGCACCACCAACCCTGGTCCACAGTGCCATGTCACACCCGTAGGGGACTCCGACCGTGGCGGGTTCGACGCCGGTGACGGTGGTCGCAGCTGCGCTCACGGTGGTAACAAGGGGGTGCGACACGTCGATCGAAGATGAGCCGAACGCGGCGCCCGTTCGCTCGATCCGGGGAGGATGCTCGTCGAGCCATGGATCCCCTGCGATCGCATTTCGGAGACTCCGTTCGAACCGTTCCTCGGCTTCTTCGATCGTCTCGTCGATCGTCACCCCAACCCTGATCTCGGCTGTGAGACCCTCCATCACGTTCGACGCCCACACCCCGCCGTGGACGATGCCCACCGTGGTGGGGTAGGGCAGGCCGAGAGCGCCCATCGCGGGATTGGTCTCCCCCATGTTCAAGTCCGTCTCGATGCCCTGAAGTGCCTGTTGGATCGTCCAGAAATGGTCGAGCGCCGACTCCCCCTCTCGCCTCGTGGCGGCATGGGCCGAGCGGCCCTCCACCTCGATCGTGAAGGTGAGCGCTCCCCCGTGGGCAACAACGATCTGCGGTCCGTCCGGACCCGACGTCGGTTCGGTGATGACGACGAGGTCGCCGGTCCATCCACGACGGATCGCTGCAAGCGTCCCGGTGCCACCGTCCTCCTCACCGGGAACGGCCACGAGACGGATTTCTCCCGGGAAGTCACGCCCTTCATCGGCGAGAACCGTGAACGCCTCAATCGCGGTGACGAGACCGACTTTCATGTCCGCGGCACCGCGCCCGTAGAGAGAGTCCCCGTCGATCTCTCCGGCCGGATCTCTTGTCCATCGTTCGGGATCACCGATGGGAACGGTATCGACGTGTCCGGTCAGCACGATCGTCGGCCCGGGGCGATTGCCGGTGATCCGCGCAGCGACCACCGGCACCTCATCACGATCGACCTCCCGGCCGGGGTATGCCGGATCAGCTTCGAGTTCGCTCATCGGCGTCACCCACGCGTCGATCTCGTCGGCCACCGGCTCCAACCACGACGCGACCAGATCGATGGCTGCCTGTTCGCTCCCGGTCGGTGACTCGGTATTGACAAGCTGGAGCGCTCGCTCTGCGATGCGTCGTTGATCCATGATCAGCCTCCTCGGATCACACGAGCGTACCGTCCGTTAGCGTGACTGAATCGAGCGAGAGGCAGTCACCATGGGATACGGAGACGGAACGCTGTCGGTGTGGGCCGGCGAAGACGAGCCGATGTGGGAACGGTCGACGCAGGTCCCGATCGTCCAATCGGTCAGCTTCGGCTATCGGGACGTCGACGAGTGGATCTCGGTTGCCCTCGGCGAGATCCCGGGACACATCTACAGCCGGAACACGAACCCGACCGTTGCGGTGTTCGAAGAACGCATCGCTGCCCTCGAGAGAGCAGAGACTGCAACGGCCTTCGCCACCGGTATGGCCGCCATCTCGGGCACGCTGCACACACTCCTCGGCCCCGGAGATCGGGTCGTGTCGGTGAAGGACACGTACGGCGGCACAACGAAGCTGTTCCTCGAGTTCCTCCCTCGCAACGGCGTCGAGGTCGATCTGATCGATACCGACGACCACGACGCGATCGAGGCTGCCGTCGCCGGGGGCTGTGACGTGCTCTACTTGGAATCACCGACGAACCCCACGCTCAAAGTGCTCGACCTCGAACGCCTCGCCGCCGCCGGCCACGCCGCCGGAGCGACCGTGGTTGTCGATAACACGTTCGCAACGCCGATCAACCAGCGGCCCCTCGAACTCGGTGCGGACCTCGTTGTTCACTCAGCGACGAAGTTCCTCGGCGGTCACGCAGATGCCCTCGGCGGCATCGCATGCGGGAGCCGGGATCTCGTCGATCGGATCTACCACTATCGCGAGATCAACGGCGCCACGATCGATCCGTTCGCCGCCTATCTGCTGCTGCGATCTGTCAAGACCCTGCACCTGCGGGTCGAACGACAGAACGCCAACGCCCTCGTGATCGCCCAACACCTCGAAGGGCATCCCGCCGTCGAAGCGGTGTTCTACCCGGGCCTCGAGTCGCATCCCCATCACGAGATCGCAGCCCGGCAGATGAAGGGCTACGGGGGTGTGCTGTCGTTCTCGATTCGCGGCGGGTTCGACGCCGTTCGTGCCGTGCTCCCCCGCCTCGAACTGGCGCACCTTGCAGCGAACCTGGGCGCCGTGGAGACCATCGTCGGGCCACCGGCGACGACGAGCCACGTCGAGATGACGGCGGACGAACGAGCGGCCATGGGGATCCCGGAGAGCCTCGTCCGCTACTCGGCAGGCGTGGAAGACGTGGCAG
>JAUXCV010000394.1 GCA_030618675.1 Acidimicrobiia bacterium
CTCGAAGCCCGACCGCCCAACGCCGAAGGAGCAGGCGAGATCACGATGCGAACACTCCTCCGGCATGCTCTCCGGCTTCGGCCCGATCGCATCGTGGTCGGTGAAGTCCGGGGACCGGAGGCACTCGACATGATCCAGGCGATGAGCACCGGGCACGACGGATCGATGTCGACGATCCACGCGAACGGTCCCGAAGAGGCGCTGTGGCGGCTCGAGAGTCTGGCAGCGACCGCCGATGCCGGCGTCTCGGTCGACACACTCCGCGCGCAGATCCGCTCCGCCATCGATCGGATCGTGTTCGTCACCCGACGAAGGGGGAGTCGGCTCGTCACGTCGATATCCGACGTGGGCCCTGACAAGGTCGAGGAGGTGTACCGGTGCTAGTGGTTGTGCTGCTCGCCGGCGGTCTGGCACTGGGCCTCTCCCCGGTGATCATCGCGATCGCGGCCGTAGCAGCGATTGAGCCGCGGCTTGTGCTCGTCGGAGCTGCGGCGTGGGGAATCGTGACGGCCATCCGACGACGGGGCAAACGCGTTATACCCGATGACGAGGCGACGCTCTTCCGCGCGATGGCCGCGGAGTTGCGCTCTGGCGCTTCGCTGAGAAGTGCGCTGGCAGAAGCAGCACATCGGGTACCTCAGATTCAGCTCGATCGTCCGGTGCGCTTCGCAGCGGCCGGGATGCAGATGACCGAGATCGCTGAGGCCATCGAGGTCCAACTCCCCGAGAACGGGCGACTCGCCGCGGCGGCCTTTCGGTTGAGCGATTGGTCCGGGGCCCGTGTCGCCGACACTTTCGACGGACTTGCAGAAAGAGCAGCAGCTACGGCGGAGCTGGCGCGTGAGCGCAAAGCCGCAACCGCCCAGGCACGGCTCTCGGCGTTGATCGTCGGAGTTGCCCCGCTTGCGTTCACATTGCTGCTCATGGTCACCGGTCGTGGTGCCGACCTCGCCGCGCGCGGCGGCCTCGGCTGGCTGGTGTTGGGCGTTGGCCTGGGACTCGAGATGCTCGGATTGGTCATTGTCGCGGTGATCGTGCGACGGGCCGAACGATGATGGCCCTGGCCGCGCTCGCTCTCGTCGTAACGATTCTGCGCGGGAACCAGCGCGAGATCCTGGCCGCCGGCATCCTCATGTCGTTCGTTCTTCTCCCGATCCTCGGAATCGGGTTCTCTTTCGGTCTGGCCGTCCGGGCCGTCGTCCGGCGCCGGCCTCGATCCTCCGGCCACGGTGACGATGAGGCGGTCCTTGCGGAACTCACAGCACTGGGACTCAGCGCCGGGCTCACCTTCTCGGCGGCAGCGAACGCGGCAACGACTTCGGTTCCGGGCGAAGCATCTGCCCGTCTCCATCAGTCCGTTCGCGCTGGGGGAAGGGTGGACACCGGAGCGGTAGTCGACCAGGGTCTCATGGTCGTGGTCCGCCGGGCGCTGTCGACCGGCGCGCCGTTGCAGCCTGCGGTCTCCGGATATGCCACGACCCTCCGCAAAGAGGAACGATCCAGGGAACTCACGGCAGCGAGACGTCTTCCGGTGAAACTGCTCTTTCCTCTTGCATTGCTCATTCTGCCCGGCTTCCTGATCCTCACGATCGGGCCCGCCGTGCTCGGCAGCCTCGAACGTCTGGGCGTAGGAGCACCCTGAGCGACGGGACGGCCCGGCAGGCTCCCAGCTTCCCACCGCCCCGGCCGGACGCCGGTGAACGAAAGGAATCCCCATGAGAGCATTCTTCATCGACGAGCGCGGCCAGGCGACCGCCGAGTACGCCCTTGTCATCGTTGCCGCAGCGGCGATCGCTCTGGCCCTGATCATCTGGGCGACGTCGACCGATCTGCTGCCCTCCTTCTTCTCAACGGTCCTCAAGAAGGTCACCTCCATCGCGGAGGGGGCACCACTCGGGTGACCGAACGAGGCAGCGCCGTGGTTGAGTTCGCTCTCGTCGTACCGCTCGTCCTTGTTCTCGTTCTGGGCCTCGTCGAGGTCGCTCTCGTTGCACGGAGTCAGATGGAGGTGGTCAATGCTGCACGCGAAGGCGCCCGCGAAGCTGCGGCATCACCAGATCCCTCCGACGCTGTGCGAGCGGCGAGGGCATCGCTCGGCGA
>JAUXCV010000194.1 GCA_030618675.1 Acidimicrobiia bacterium
GCCGAGGATCCTGCGCCGGAACGCGCTTATCGCAGCCGGGAACGACCGCTCGGAAGAACTCGAACCGGTCATTGTCGGCTATCTCGGGCACCCGGATTGGATGCTCCGGGCTCACGCCGCTTGGGCGATCGGTGAGTTCGGCACAGATCTAGCGCGAGCCTCCCTCGAAATGGCGCTCGATGATGAGCACGATGGGCGGGTTCGGAGCGAGATCCACGGAGCGGGGGAGCGGTGGCAAACCGATCCCGGTCTACGCTGACGGAATGCTCATCATCTCCGATGTCCATGGGGCCTCCGAGGCGCTTCGAAGCATCGCTTCGATGGGCGAACCCCTTCTGGTTCTCGGCGATCTGATCAACTACATCGACTACCGATCGAACGAAGGCATCGTGGCCGACGTCTCGGGAAGGGAACTCGTCGACGAGTTCGTCAGGCTCCGTGGAGCCGAAGGCCACGAAGCGGCCTCGGAGATGTGGCACCGTCACTGGAAGGGGCACGAGGCGGAGTTGAGCGAGCGGTACCGGACGGTCACGGAGGCCGCCTACCGGGACGTCTGTGACGCCCTCCGCGGATGCGAGGCGTACGTGACGTATGGGAACGTTGACCGGCCCAAGATGCTGGCCGACAACCTTCCCGAGGGGGCCCGATTCGTGGATGGAGAGGTCGTCGTGATCGACGGCTTCCGGGTCGGGTTCGCAGGGGGAGGAATGACGCGGATCGATACGCCGGGCGAGATCAGCGAGAGCGAGATGGCAGCGAAGCTCGCGAGCCTCGGCCCCGTGGACATTCTCGCAACGCACGTCCCTCCCGCCGTCCCCTCACTCGCCTGCGACGTCATCGGAGGACGCGAAAAGGGTTCGGTCGCGATCCTCGACTACATCGAGCGGACGCATCCGCCGTTCCACTACTTCGGGGACATCCACCAACCAAGAGCGACGACCTGGCGTCTCGGTTCGACGATGTGCATCAACACCGGCTACTTCCGGGCAACCGGAAGGGCGACCCGGCATGGATAGCGTCGACCTGGACCGGCTCGCGTCGGCGTACGCGTATCGCCCTCCGTCCGTTTCGTCGATCGAACGCGCCGAACGTGCAGGCCTGCTCCTCGCCCCCGGCGCACGGGTCCTCGATGTCGGGGGTGGCCCCGGGAACCACTCGGCGGTGTGGACACGGCAGGGGCATGACGCCGTGCTTCTCGACCCGTCGATGATGATGCTGACCGGGGCGAGCGAGCGGGGACTCACCGGAGTGCAGGCCACCGCGCAAGCCATGCCGTTCCTGTCTCGATGCTTCTCCCTTGTCTGGTTCCACCTCTCGATCCACTACGGAGATTGGAGGTCGTCCGTCGACGAGGCGCTCCGGGTGATGACCGACGCCGGCCGTGTCGAGATCTGGACACTCGGTTCCGACCACTACGAGCACTCCTTCCTCACGAGTTGGTTCCCATCGGTAGCGATCATCGACGCCGACCGGTTCCCGGACCCGGCCGTGCTGGCCGCGTACCTGGAAGACCGCGTGCGATCGATCTCGATTACGCACCCGACCGAGACCGTGACCAAGACGGCCGGAGCCTGGATACCGGCGATCGAAGCGGGATTCGTCTCGACGCTCCAACTCTTGTCAGACGAAGAGCGCGTTCGCGGGATCGAAGCCATCCGGCGGCGCTACCCGAACCCGTCCGAGGAGATCGCGTACGAACTCCGATTCACCAGGATCGTCGCAGACGGCGCCTCCACCCAACACCGCATACCCAGGGTTGGTAGCCGCCTATATGGTGCCGACAGCCCACAGAATGGATCGCCTCGCGAACCGCGGGCTGGGGGACGCACATAGACGGCTACCAACCCTGGGTATGCGGTGTGATGAGGGAACGAGGCTCGGCTACGATTCATGTACCACCGAGGCAAGGAGTGTCGATGGAGGGCACGGTTCAGACAATCGAGGTCGCCGCATCGCAACAGTTCGTGTACGAGATCGCTCTCGATATCGAGACGTACCCGGACTGGGCCGGAGGAGTGAAATCCGTGGCTGTGACCGAAGAGGACGAGTACGGACGGCCAACCGTCGCCGACTTCACCGTCGATGCGATGATCAAAGAGATCTCGTACACGCTCGACTACAACTTCGAGCCTGAGAACGGGTTCTCATGGGTGGCACGGCCCAACGACGACCTGACGCTTCTCGAGGGGACGTACACGTTCAACGTGATCGACGACGGCAACACCGAGGTCGTCTACGCCCTCCGTGTCGAGCCGAATTTCACGGTCCCGGGCTTTCTGCGCAGGCAGGCGGAGAAGCAGATCGTGGGCACGGCGCTGCGCGGATTGAAGAAGCGAGCGGAAGAAGCCGTCTGATGCGAGTGATCCTCGTCACTGGCAAAGGTGGCGTGGGGAAGACGACCATTGCTGCAGCCACGGCGATCCGTGCCGCGGATCTCGGTCATCGGACCCTCGTGATGTCGACCGACCCCGCGCACTCTCTCGCCGATGCCTATCAGGTGCAACTCGGTGATGAACCCACGAGCGTGGTCGATGGACTCGATGCGCAGCAGATCGATGCGCAGCAGCGCCTCGAAGAGTCGTGGGGAGCGGTCCGTGACTACCTGACCGATATCTTCGACTGGTCCGGCCTCAAAGGGATCGAAGCAGAGGAACTGACGGTCTTCCCCGGCATGGACGAACTCTTCTCCCTGGCCAGCGTTCGGGATCACGTCGAGTCGGGGGAGTACGATTCGATCATCGTCGACTGCGCCCCGACCGCCGAGACGCTCCGGCTGTTGAGCCTCCCCGAGGTGATGTCGTGGTACATGGAGAAGATGTTCCCGGTGGGGCGCAAGATGGCCAAGGTCGTTCGACCCGTGATGAGTCGCGTGTCGTCGATGCCGATCGCCGACGAGCAGGTGTTCGATTCCGTGTCCCGGTTCTACGAGCGCATCGACGGCATCCGGGACATCCTCGGTGATCCCGAGATCACATCGGCGCGTCTCGTGATGAACCCGGAGAAGATGGTGATCGCTGAGGCCCGCCGCACCTACACCTACCTCGGTCTCTTCGGATACGCGGTCGATGCGGCGATCGTGAATCGCGTGCTCCCCGATGTGGTCACCGATCCGTACTTCGAGCGGTGGAGAGAGATCCAGGCGACCCACCTCGAGTCGGTCGAAGAGGGTTTCGCCGACGTCGACATCAGACGACTGCGATTGTTCGACGAGGAGATGGTGGGCGCGGACCGGCTCAGGATCGTCGGTGAAGAACTCTTCGGCGAGACCGATCCGACAGTGCGGCTGTCGGAGGGCCGTCCCTTCCGGGTCGAAGACGATGGGGAGAACGTCGTGATGATCGTCGGCATGCCGTTCGCCGAACACTCCGACGTCGACATGATGCGCCACGAGCACGAACTGTTCGTAACAGTCGGACCATATCGACGATCGATCGTGCTGCCGGATTCTCTCCGCCGGAGGCACGTTCTGGGTGCCAAACTACATGAGGGCGAACTCCGTGTGACATTTGGGATGGTGGAATGATGTGGGATCGGTTCAGAGAGCAGCGTCCGATTCAGAAAGGGCTCCGTCGCGCCGGCGTCCATCTGGCCAAGGCCACCTATGAGGTCGTCGGCGGCGTGGCGGCGTTCGTCGACGAGATCGTCTCGGCCGTGCGCGAAGACCCCGACGACGACGAAGGCACAAGCGGCCCGACGAAGATCAATATCGAGTAGGCCGCCGGAGGCGGCCTACTCAGTAGATCAGTAGATCAGTAGATCAGTAGATCAGTAGATCAGTAGTCAGTACTCCGAACTCGGTGGCGATTCTGTCGGATCTACTGATCTACTGATATACTCGGCTACTCAGAACCTCACCCAATCGAGTGTCTCGAGCGTGTCTGCATCTGAGACCATCACTCCGGCCTCCGAGATCGTGACCAGGTTTCCGTCGATCAGGAGGGTGCGGCGGATCGGCATCCACCAGTCTGAGCCCCTGCGATCATGCGAGATCACTCCGGTCTTGCGGATCCCATCTTCGGTGATCGTCAACACCAGCGCCCCGGTCGGCGGAGGCCCGTCCTTGCC
>JAUXCV010000058.1 GCA_030618675.1 Acidimicrobiia bacterium
CGTGCCCGTGTCGCCAGGGCCAGCCGGATCTGGGTCGAAGGCATCCACGATGCTGAACTAATCGAGAAGATCTGGGGCGACGATCTCAGAGAGGCAGCGATCGTGGTCGAGCCGTTGCATGGAGCGGACGATCTGGCCGCCGCCGTCGGGCAGTTTCGGCCGAGCCTCAGCAGAAGGCTCGGTGTTCTCCTGGATCACCTCGTCGAAGGATCGAAGGAGACCCGAATCGCGCAGAGCGTGAGCCATGACGACGTGCTGATTCTCGGCCATCCCTACGTCGACATCTGGCAGGCGATCAAGCCCGATACCCTTGGCATCGCCCGGTGGCCGGAGGTACCGCGGGGTCAGCCCTGGAAAGAGGGAGTGATCGACAGCCTCGGGTTGGACATCGACTCAGGTCGCTTCTGGACGAAGGTCCTTGAATCCGTCTCGTCGTACACAGATGTCGAGACACCGCTCATCAACGCCGTGGAGCAACTCATCGACTTCGTCACGGTCGACGACGAGGCTTGAGTATCAAGAATGCCATCGCCGGAGCGATCGCGCGGTGCGTGAGACTCCGGAAGAGATCGGCCCATTAGCCGCGGGATTCTTGAGATCGGAGAGCGTGGACGGTATCCGCGCTCCAGAACTTGAGGTCACGCTCGCTCGACGCGCGTATGGTTGCCGGACCACCCGACGGAAGACGGAGAGCGATGACGGCCGACAATGCACCGACGTACAACGACGATCCCCGGATATCCAGACTCCTCTTCTGGGTGACGGCCGTTGAGTCCGTCGTTCTCCTCATCGCCGGCACGGGTCTCCTGCTCTTCCCGTCCGTCGTCATACCCGAGTGGCCCTGGGATCTGTCACGATTCAATGCCCTCCTTCTGGGCGCCATCTACACCGCTTCGATGTTCGCGACGGTGATGACCGTCTACGTCCAACGATGGGCTCCGACACGGATCGTCATGCCGATGATCTTCCTCTTCACGACGATCGTCCTGGTTGTCTCCCTGGCATATCTCGATCGGTTTGACCTGGGGAAGTACAGCACATGGCTGTGGTTCTTGCTCTACATCGTCATCCCGGCCAACGCGCTCTATCACATCTGGCTGGCCCGTCATCTGAAGCCCTACTACCCGTTTCCGATGCCCGCCGTTTGGCGTACGATCCTGCTGATTCCGACGATCCTGCTGGGCGTATACGGCCTTGGTCTGCTCATCGCTCCCGGAGCGTTCAGCAGTTTCTGGCCGTGGGCCATCGACGATTTCCACGGGCGCATGTACAGCGTTCTCTATCTGACCCCCGCTCTCGGCGCCCTGCTCCTGTGGTATTCGGCAACGGCGATCGAGATGCTGACGCTGGGCATGACCGTGGCTGTGGGAGGAATCATCCCCATCGTGGGGTTGGTCGTCGTGGACCGTTCGGTACACAAGGTGGACTGGACGGGAGCCGGGACCTGGCTGTGGATCGGATCCTTCGCGATCCTCTTCCTCGCCGGATCCGGCCTCATGTTGCGCTCCCGTAGCCAGGAACCCGCAGCGAACGGCCACTGAACCCGCCACGATCTTCCGAAGGATCGATCAGAGATTCCCCGCACACCGGGGCAGGAACCCGATACGATCGCAGGAGTTCTGCGACACCAACCCCGGGGAGGGATCGATGACGACACACAAGATCGCGATTGTTCAGGAACCGCCGGTTCTGCTGAAGCGAGCCGAGACCATCGACAAGGTGGTCACACACGTCGGCAGAGCAGCCGGCGAAGGTGCCGAACTTGTCATCTTCCCGGAGACATACGTGCCCGGATACCCGGCGTGGATATGGGAGATGGTCCCCGGTGGCGACGACGACTACAAACTGGGACACGACATCTTCGCAACGCTGCTCGACCAAGCCGTCACGATGACGGGTGGAGAGCTCGATCCGGTGCGTGAGGCTGCCGCCGAGGCCGGCGTCTACGTTGTCCTCGGCGTCCACGAACGCGACGAACAGTTCAGCCGCACAACGCTCTACAACACCCTGGTCACGATCGGACCGGATGGGGAGATCCTGAACAGGCACCGCAAGCTCGTGCCAACGAATCCGGAACGGATGGTGTGGGGCCAGGGCGACGCTGCAGGCCTGAACGTCATCGAGACACCGTTCGGGCGACTCGGCGGTCTGATCTGCTGGGAAAACTACATGCCGCTCGCACGCTTCAGCCTGTACGCCCAGGGCGTCCAGGTGTACGTGGCATCCACCTGGGATGAGGGCGATGTATGGATCTCGTCGATGCGGCACATCGCGAAGGAGGGCCGGTGCTGGGTCATCGGTGCGGGTTGCTCCATGCAGGCGAAGGACATCCCGGACGATTTCCCCGACAGAGATCGCCTGTTCCCCGACCCGGAGGCCTGGATCAACAACGGTGACTCCGTCGTCGTCTCACCGACCGGCAGAATCGTCGCAGGCCCTCTCCACGCCGAACACGGAGTGCTCATCGCAGAGATCGATACGAACGCTGTCGACTCGGCGCGCTTCACGTTGGACACGGCCGGACACTACGGCCGGCCCGACATTTTCAACCTCACCGTGGACAAGACACCACGACGACCGGTGACGTTCGTCGACACGACAGAGGAGTAGCGCCACCGGGAAGCGAACCCGCCCGTCCGGCACACACCTCCGCCGTACACATCGCCTCGACTCCGCCATGTCCCGAGGCGCGGGAAGACCCTTCCGAACCCAAGCCAGCGACCTGCATCGCTCCGAGAGCCGTGGGACAGGACCCGTCACGATCTACGGCACACGACGGAGACCGATCGGCAAGAGTCGAGCGCAGGAGGAACCACGTCCGGCAGCCGAGCAAAGAGTGGTCCTGCGACCTTCGGGTGATGAGCTACAAGTGGGCATCGAGTACTGCTCAGCTTCGCGTCTTGGCGTTCCTCGCCGTGCCAAAAACTGATGCGCCTGTCGACGGGGATAGGAGGCGTCGGGATGTGTCAGGAGGCTATGTCGGCGTGTCGTCAACGACCACCACGCCGAACCGTGATCATCGCGATGCATCATCACGAGCCAGGCAACCCTCACATCGGAGCGACAACGCCAATCCCCAACGCCTGAGCGCCCTCGGCCATGCGTCGATCGTAGGTCACTACTGCCTCGAGCTCATCACCGATCTCCAACGCGGCGGCCAGGTGTAGCGCGTCGAGACTGCGCAGGAGACCGGGTTCAAGCATTGCCGCCCGCTCACACACTGCCGTCGAGAGCGTCACGAGGATCAACGACTCGAGCACCGACCGCGCCTGCACCATCTGCTCCGGCGCTGCCCTCCGAGTCGCCCTCAGCAGCTCCGTGCGCAGAAGGTCGCTTGAGACAATTCGCTGGTCACGAGCCACTATCCATCTCCGGAGCGCCGCCGACCCCTTCTCGACAACGACCAGCTTCACTGCTGCCGACGTATCCAGATAGAACACGTTCAATACCGCTCGGTCTGGCGCATCTCGTCGAGCTCCTTCGAAAGCGACGGGCGGCCACGTCGCCGCCGAGCCGGGGCCGGCAGGTCGCTCAGCCGTCGAAGCGCCGGCCGAGCCCGCTCAGCCGCGATGAGGGCTTCGACTCGACTTGCTGCGACAGGTACCAACTGGGCAACCGGGCGACCACGAACGGTGATCGTCACCAGTTCCCCGCCGGCGGCCTCAGCCACGACAGCCGATGCGTTCTGCTTCAAGGCACGAATTCCTACTTCAGGCATGTTCTACATTGTAGCACAACGGACTCCTTGCGCCTACCAGCCCCTCCCATCGAGCATCTCCATGAGCGTCCACTTCGCTCGGTGTTCGGTGCGCACACGTTCGACGATCACGCTGAACACTTCGGGCTCCCGCGCGCTGTCGGCGAGCCATTGAACGTGTGCGAGCAGGTCGACGGCGGCCCTGTAGGAGCGCCGCTTCTTCTGATCGATATGCGCGAGCACTTCGCGTTCGTACACCGGTATCGAATCGAGCGGATGGGTCTTCTCGCGTGCCTTCGCCAACGTCGACCAGACGCGGTCGTATGCGCCATATCCCGAGGCCACCGCCCAGGCTCCGTCGACGTCTCCTTCGTACATCAGGATCTCGATGAGCGGCACCGATGGGCTGGACACCGTCGGTGATCGTGGGGCTTCGTCGTTGGGCATTGCCGCGGCCAGCTGTGTCCTGAGCGCATCGATGCACTGCTTCGACCAGGCCTCGGAATCGTCGCCGGCTTGGGTCAAGAGGGCCCGGTAGCTCGACACAGAGGGTGCTGCTTCGAACCCGTCCCAGAACAGCTCGACGGCCTGCTCGTGCTGTCCGCGATCTTCAAGGAGCGCTGCGAGGAGCGCGCGCAATTCGGAGAGCTGGTTAGGTCGCGAGACCCACTCAGCCAATCCTCGCCGGGCCCAGCCGATCGCTTCCTCTTGCCGGTCGGCATCCACGAGCGCACCTGCGATCTCGACATAGTCGCGGGGGTGCAGGTCCCTCTCACTGAGCACCTCGATCAACGCGTCCGGATCGCCACTACCCAGGGCAACGCCGATCATGGCTTTCTCAACGCTGAAGCGGTCACCCGACCATCGGTCCTCCTGTCCTTTGACATCTGCCCACCGTGGACTCAGGATTCGCCGGTACTCCCCGATGCCTTCCTTGCCGAGAACACCGGCGTAGGTAGCCGCAGCGCCCCTGAATCCGTCGAGCTCCGATGTCAGTTCGAGGTCGACGAGTCGACGGGCAAGAGCGACCGGATCGGGACGCGCCGATTCGCACGCCGCCAGGTGAAGCTCGGCCAGCCGCCACTCGATGTTGGTGATCCATCCGTCAGAGTCGTCGATGTACTGGATCGCTGCCTCATTGCAGCGATGTCCATGTTCGGTCAACACGATGACCGCATCACCGTGTCCGGCGCTCGCAAGTCCCGCGAGTCCGTCGATGACACTGAGTATGTCTGAGGCCCATCGATCCGTCTCGCCGTAAGGCACGTAGTCGCCGTAGGGAGCGAAGGCTGAATCGATGCGGCGTTGCCACGAAGCGAGATCGGGCCCGTCGCCCCGGACCGCCCTCGCCTCGGCGTCCAGGCGTTCCCGAAGCGCCCAGTCGGAATCAGACTGCTCGAGCACGACCTCAACCAGGCGGTCGTGAGTGAGGCCGTCGACGTATGAGGTGAGACCTGAGTCGACCGACGGTTCGGTCGGTTCAGCCGGTTCGGCAACCGAGGAGAACGGAGGCACCTCATCCGGCGCAACGGTCAGCGCAACGGCGACGCAGTGCTTGCAGAAGGCGCCGTCTTCGGCATACGGGCAGGTGCACGACCACCGCGGCCCGCCGTCATCGACCCACAACGCCACGGAGTAGGGAAACACGCCACGAACCGTCGCCTCCAACCGCTGATCGCCTCCCGCCACAGGCTCGACTCGCCCGTCGGCGTGATAGCCGACACCACGTGGGTAGACACGCGGACCGGCCAGATCGGCGACCGCCTGAACGCTGAACACCTCATCGAGATTCATCACTGCCCGAGCCTACGGCACGTCGCGCCATCGGCACAGAGATCGGGAGCAACTCGTGGACCGCGTCTATGGACGCATCCGGTCAGGCCGGGTAGATCGGGAAGTGAGATACCAGCGCTCTGACATCGCCCCGAACATGGGCGGCGACCGGCTCCGCAGTGCCGACCTGCATCGCTTCGAGCACGTCGGCGATCCAGTGACCGATCTGAGTGAACTCGTCGACACCCATGCCCCGGGCGGTGCCTGCCGATGATCCCAGACGCAATCCGGAGGTGACCTGGGGTGACTCCGGATCATCGGGCACGCCGTTCTTGTTGGCAGTGAGGCCGGCGCTCTCCAACACGTCCGAGACAGCAGCGCCCGTCAAGGTGAGCGGACGCAGGTCGATCAGCAGCAATGGAGTGTCGGTCCCGCCCGTCAGCACCGCGATGTCGCGCTCGACCAGCGTCGCGGCGAGAGCCCTGGCGTTGTCGAGCACGCCCTTCGCGTATGCCGTGAATTCCGGCGTCATCGCCTCCCGAAACGCCACCGCCTTCGCTGCGACCGCGTTGAGGATCACAGATCCCTGCACGCCGGGAAACACTGCCGAGTTCAACTTGCGAGCCAGATCCGCACGGTGCGACAGGATGAACCCACCCCGCACTCCGCGGAGGTTCTTGTAGGTGGTTGCCGTGACCACATCAGCAACGGGCACAGGATCGGGATGTAGCCCGGCGGCCACCAGACCCGCCCAGTGCGCCATGTCCACCAAGAGGATCGCCCCGACCTCATCCGCAACAGCACGGAAGCGTTCGAAGTCGATGGCACGGGGGTATGCGGAGCCTCCCGCGATGATGAGCTTGGGCGATGTCGCGCGGGCGGTTTCGGCCATGGCGTCGTAGTCCAGGAACCCATCAGCACCAACGCCGTAGTTGACAATATCGAACCACTTCCCCGAGATGTTGGGTGCCGCGCCGTGGCTGAGGTGGCCACCCGCCGATAGGTCCATCGAAAGGACGGTGTCACCCGGGGTGAGGAACGCAAGGAACACGGCAAGATTCGCCTGCGAACCCGAATGCGGTTGAACGTTGGCGTAACGGGCCCCGAACAGTCTCATCGCCCGCTCGATGGCAAGGGACTCGACCCGATCGGCGTTCTCTGCCCCGCCGTAGTACCGACCACCCGGATACCCCTCGACGGTCTTGTTGACCATCGGCGAACCGAGCGCCTCCAGAGTTGCTCGGCTCACGAGGTTCTCCGACGCGATCAGTTCGATGCCGTCGCGCTGGCGCGTGGTCTCAGCCTCGAGCGCGGCGTAGATCTCTGGATCGACGTCGGCCAACGATCGGATGAAGTGATCCATGCAAACCCTCGCTCATTCCTCGCCGACGATCGCTCCACCGGTACGACGCACCGATCGGCGACCATCTGAGATCGTAACAAAGCCGTCGGCGGTCGCATCTCGGAGGTCGGTGGACAATGCCCGCGCAAGGAGAGGTCTCCGGTGCCCGAGTCCGCTAGCGTCCGATCCATGCCTGCTCCCCCGACCCTCATCTCCGAAGACGAGATCCGTGCCAGGGTGGCGTCACTTGCTGCCGAGATCGACGCCGCCTACGCCGGGAAGGATCAACTCGTCTTGATCGGCGTGCTCAAGGGGTCGTTCATCTTCCTCGCCGACCTCGCCCGTCGGCTCACGATTCCGCACCGGGTCGAATTCATCGCCGTGTCAAGCTACGGCGACCGTGAGAGCGAGCACGCAGACTCCGTGCGACTGCTCATGGACGTTCGCCATGCCATCGACAGCGAGCACGTCCTGCTCGTCGAGGACATCGTCGACACCGGGCACACGCTTGCCTATCTGAAGCGGCTGCTGGGTGCGCGCAGCCCGGCATCGCTGCGGACGTGCACCCTGCTGCACAAACCCGACCGAACCGAGCAAGTAGTGGACCTCGACTTCCTCGGATTCACGATTCCGGACGTGTGGGTCGTCGGCTACGGCCTCGACTACGCGGAGCGCTACCGAACGCTCCCCTACATCGGCGAACTCCCGCCCGAGATGAGGTAGCCGTCGGGAGGCCGGCGACTGCCGGGGTCGGTGATCTCCTGGATCATCTCCGGGTGATCAGACATCAGCGGCCTCCTCATGGTTCTACGGTCCGGACGCGAGAAAGCCCTCGGGATATGTGGGTGTCCCAAGGGTTCTCTTCGTAGCGGGGGCAGGATCTGAACCCTCTGCTCTCGCCGAAGACCCACAAGGACCGCACCTCGGAATCACAGCGGAAGAAGGCCGTTTGGCAGCATGAGACGAAGACTCACGGCACGAGGTCGAGACCGAGAAGGGCTCGACCGAAGTAGGGATCCCGTCCGACGGGCGAACGGCGAACGCCTGGGCGACTTTCGGGTTGTGAGGTGCACTCCTGAATCCGCCGTCGCAATGCCGAGTGCGGAAGCGTGTTGGGTAGTCCGGAATCGCCGAATCGCCTGTCTCGATCCGTTCGACCCAGCGATGTCTGATTCGGCTCCGTTCGTCTAACACCGGTTTGATGCGAACCATTCGATCGTCCCGCGCGGTCTGCGGACAGAATCTCCAGCACACCTCTTCGAGACACTTGGTCTCCGTCCGAGCTCGCCGAAACCGAAGGCGTGGAGAGAGCGAGTAGCCTCGCTCATGCAACGGCAGCGAACGTCTACATCGACGGGTTCAACCTGTACTACGGAGCCGTGAAGGGCACACCACACAAGTGGCTCGATCTGGAGGCGTTGTGCCGGCGCCCTTTTCCGAAGGACGACATCAGGCAGATTCGCTACTTCACGGCCAAGGTATCGGCACGCGCCGGAGATCCTCAACAGCCTCAACGACAGCAGACCTATCTTCGAACTCTCGACTCGACTGCCTCATCGCCGGCACCACCAGATCAGCGAGGCGCTTGTGATACTCGGACATCGGGTCATGCAATGCCCACACCCTCGATTACCCCTTTCCCGCACTCCCGACTACCGCTTTCCCGGGTTGCGGCCGCCGCTTCACTCTGCCTTCGCCATGAGCAATGCCAAAGCAGGAGGACCCCGCTCCAACGGTTCGGCGTTGACCTCACAGGACTGTGAGACCCGTCGCTCCGTTTGCACGTTTCCGATCGAGTACCAACAGTGCAAAGATGACCGTCGTGAGTCATGACGAGGAA
>JAUXCV010000360.1 GCA_030618675.1 Acidimicrobiia bacterium
GTCGGCGGTTCGACGATCTCGAGCGTGGCCGACACCTCAGTGAGCAACTCCCCGTACGGGAGATCCCACCACAGGTGGAACGACGACGCACCGTTCCCGCTCGTCGGTTCACCGGTGATTCTCGCGGTGAGCGCCGTCCTCCCGAGAAATCGATCAAGCCATGACATGACACGAATGTAGTCCGAATCCGACAGGCTGTCGGCGCCGCCGGGCAATAGAGTTCCCAGACCGATGACCATCGTCAAGAGCCGCGCCCTCCGATCCGTCTACCTGATACTCGGGATCTTCTTCCTCGGGTTGGCGTTCGTCGGCATCGCTATGCCGCTCATCCCGACCGTGGGTCCCGTCCTCCTGGCCGCGTTCTTCTTCTCGAAGTCGTCTGAGCGCTTCGATCAGTGGCTCGTCCAGAACAGGCTCTTCGGTGGCATCGTTCGGGACTGGCGGGCCGGGCTCGGCTTCACCACCCGGGCGAAAGCGATCGCTATCGCCGCGATTATCGTCACCTTCACGATCTCGGTGGTGTTCGTCATCGACCTCACCGTCATCCGGATCGGACTCATCGCGCTGGCGCTGTCACTCGTGGTCTACATCGCTCAACTCCCAACGAAGCGTCTGGTACCGACACCCGCATAGAACGGCGCTGTGATCGTCGCAGATGTGTAGACATTCGGGTCTTTCGGCCTCGCTTAGGAACCCGTTCCGCGCCATACGATGCCCTCAGGTGGTCACGGGGGCGTGGTGAAACCGGGTTGGACGATTCGCTTCCTCGTGGCCAGAAGTGTGGGCTGCGAGGAGGTACCCATGGAAAGGAAAAGCGCCGTGCGCGGCGTCTTCATTCTCACGGCTGTGATGATGCTGATCGCTGCGGGATCAGCACACCTGGCCGTTGTCGATTTCGAAGATGCACCGTTGGAGGTTTCGGCCGAGGGGTGGGGTGCCGTGCACCCCTATCTCAACATCACCGGATGGGATGGTGGCGCTGAGATCATCGTAGCGGGCGGCAGCGTCAAGTCGTACCAGGGCGGAACCGGCGGAAGTCCCGTTGGCAACAATCTCTGCTTGGACGGGCAGGGTGTGGGCTGGGACTACGGCTCAGGCCTTCCACTCGAACCCGATCCGGATTTCTGGAGGTTCGATTTCGATCCCCGGATACTGGTCGACGGATTCTCAATAGACCTGCTCGACTTCGGCGACTACTTCCCGTACGTTGAGGATGCCGGTTCTCCCACTGCATCGTTGATCGCGTACGACTCCAACGACGTTCCCCTGGGCAGTTGGATACTCCATCTGACACCGAGCAACGAGTACGACGCCTGCGATAACGGCATACACAATCTCTCTGTCATTGCCCCCGAAGGTGAGCACATCGCCTACGCGGAGATCACCTTCAGCCAGATCGACCCCGGAATCGCGTTCGACAACATCGAGTTCAACTACGAGTGCGATCCCGATGGGACAACGTACAACCTGATCGCGGACGGCGGAGATGAGTATCTCGACGTCGGCGGAGTGCACGTATGGAACGTCGGCGATGACCTGTTCGTGGAGGTCTTCACCGACCTTCCCGATTGGGCCATCGCCGCCATCCACATCGACGTCGAAACCAACGTCGGGGATATCGATCAGACGAAGAAGAACAACCCCAAACCTGGCAAGTTCCAGACGAAAGCAGAGTTCGACTATCCGTGGGTGACCCACGCGGGCGTATACGAGTTCCCGGGTGCTGTCGCAGACGGCGTTGTCGCTATCGCGGCGCACGCCGAATTGTGGGATCTCGCGACGGAGACGACGATGACCATCGTCAGTCGTGAAGGTGTCGACGCGTACGGACCGCACACGACACCCCCAGCGCCGCCGCTCGGCGATCCGGCATGGGGAAAGCCCGGCGATTCGGTGGAAGCCTTCATGGCCGACGAGTGGCCGACGATCGCCGACGCTGTCTGGATCTCCACGGCGTACTACGCGGAACCCGATACGACCAAGGCGTCCTGGCGTTGGTTCCACGACGCATTCGAGGTCGACGGCTACCCGCTCGGCGGGACGGTCGCTGCCACATCGGATAACAAGGAGTGGTTCTCCTTCAACGGAACACTCGTCGGCTCTTCCGGCCTCTGGGACACCATCTCTTACTATCCGATCACGCCGGTGAACGGTGTGAACACGCTTGACTTCATGGTGAAGAACACCCCCGGCAGTGAGCTCCCGGAGCACAACCCGACCGGACTGATCTACAAAGTAGAAGTGGATCACATCGAGCGTGGCGAGAGCGGCTGGGGTGAAGGTTCCAGATTCAACAAGAAGAACTGGGCGATGTACATCGAATACACCCGGGATTCGTGCAGTGTCGAAGGC
>JAUXCV010000220.1 GCA_030618675.1 Acidimicrobiia bacterium
CGTGTGAGCTTCACGTTCCAGACGCTCGGCATCGAGATTCCTGCCAGCCTGCTCAAGATGCTGCCGTTCGTCCTCGCGATCGTCGCGATGCTGATCCTCACCAGCGGAAAGCGGGCCCGGTTCCTCGGCGCCCCAGCGGCGCTCGGGATCCCGTACTTCCGGGAAGAGCGCTGACCTTCGCGTGTCCTGGATCCTGCTGACCAACGATGACGGCATCGACAGTCCTGCGCTTGCACCGTTTGCCGCGGCATTGTCCGACCTCGGAACAGTCCGGGTTGTCGTACCTGACCGGGAACGGAGTTGGATCGGCAAGGCCATCACCAGGTTCGACCCGATCCGGGTCGAGAAGGTCCGGCTCGATGGGGGAGCGGCGTGGACCTGTACCGGGTTCCCCGCAGATGCCGTCCAGATCGGGATCCACGGGCTCTTCGATGAGCCTCCTGCCCTCGTCGTCTCCGGCATCAACGTCGGGTACAACCACGGAGCGGCGTTCCTGATGTCGTCAGGGACGGTCGGCGCCGCTGTTGAAGGCTGGGTCTCCGGGATCCCATCGATCGCCGTGTCCACCGGAGGAAACGGCGACTGGTCCGCGTGGAAGCGGAAAGTCCACCAGCGAGAAGCACTGTTCCAATGGGAGCGCCTAGCGATCGTCGCTACCAGTCTTGTCGACGAGGCTCACGGATCGGGGTTGTTCGAATTCGCAGACGTCGTCACGATCAATCTGCCGTTCGACACGACGCTCGACACGCCGAGACGGGTGACCACGGTTGCGCGGGTGGGCTACGACCGGCTCTTCCGGGATCAGGGAGACGGGATCTACACCCACGACTTCGGGGGTCGCTTCGTCGAGTTCGAGGGGATCGACGGCACCGACATCGCCGCCGCTCGTGAGGGAGTCGTCTCGATCACCCCGCTCCGCATGCCGGCCGCATCAGCGGTCCCGGACGAAGTACGCGCGCGACTCGAGCGTTGAAGCGGAAACCGGGCCGAATTCCGGCGCGTAGGGGTCCTCCGACCCTTGTCGTGATCACCAGAATCGACCACAGTGCACCGGAGTGCCAAGAAACGCGTCACCCTCGAGGAGAGAAGTCATGGGCATACGGATCAAGCGGGTAGGGGTTCTCGGAGCTGGAGTGATGGGGCAAGGAATTGCCGCTCATCTTGCCAATGCCGGCATTCCTTCATACCTGTTCGATGTAGCACCGCGGGAGCTCACAGAGAAGGAGGCGGCCGCCGGACTCACTCTCGAGGACCGGAAGGTGCGGAACCGGATCTCCGCCGATGGTGTCACGGCCATGAAGCGCGCGAAGCCGGCGCTGCTGTACCGGGCCGACCTGGCATCACTCGTTACGGCCTGCAACTACGAGGACGACCTCGACAAACTCGGCGAGTGCGACTGGATCGTCGAAGTCGTCGTCGAGCGGATGGATATCAAGCAGCGTGTCTTCGAAATGGTGGACGAGCACCGCCGCCAGGGCAGTGTCGTCTCCTCCAACACGTCGGGCCTCTCGCTGGAAGCGATGGCCGAGGGCCGCAGCGAGGACTTCAAGCGCCACTTCATGGTGACACACTTCTTCAACCCGGTCCGCTACATGCGCCTTCTCGAGATGGTGCCGATCGCCGATACCGACCCGGATGTGTTCGCAGAGATGGCCGACTTCGGCGAGAACGTGCTGGGCAAGGGCATCGTGTACTGCAAGGACACGCCGAACTTCATCGCCAACCGCATCGGCACGTTCGGCATGACCTCGGTCTTCCATTGGATGGAGGAGTACGGCATCGGTGTCGCCGAAGCCGACGCGGTCTTCGGTCCGGCGATGGGGAGGGCCAAATCGGCCGTCTTCCGGACCGCCGACATCGTCGGCCTCGACACGATGGCCCATGTCATCGCCACCATCGCCGAAGGATGTCCCGACGATCCATGGCGGGAGCGGTTCGTAGCTCCCGAGGCGATGCTGGCCTTGATCGCCGATGGCAGGCTGGGCGCCAAGACCCGCGCAGGGTTCTACAAGAAGGTCAAGGGAGAGAAGGGCAGCGTCATCCTCAGCCTGGATCTCGACACTCTCGACTACGTGGACACCGGCAAGGTCCGGTTGGCCGCTGTTGGTGCTTCTCGCAAGATGGAGACACCCGGCGAGAAGGTCGCCGCGATGGTCTGGTTCGACGACGAGTACGGACGCCTGGCGTGGAAGGTCACGGCCGAGGCGAGCATCTACTCGCTCGAACTCCTCGGCGAGATCGCCGACGATATCGTCAACGTTGACCGGGCCATGCGCTGGGGCTTTGGCTACGACCTGGGTCCGTTCGAGACGTGGGACGCCATCGGGGTCGAGCGTTCCGTCGAGCGGATGCGCTCTGAGGGCATGATCGTGCCCGAAGCCGTCGATGCTCTGCTTGAGCACGGCGAAGGCACCTGGTATGTGAAGCGGGACGGCGTACCGCACTACTGGGACGTCACGACCGAGGCGTATCTGCCCATTCCGGTCTCTGAGGACGTCATCTTCCTGTCGTCGCTGGCCGACTCAGGCAAGGTTCTTGCAAGCAACCCGGGCGCCACGATCTACGACATGGGCGATGGGGTCGGGTGTATCGCTTTCCACACGAAGATGAACGTGATCGATCCCACCATCGTCGAGATGATCAACACCGGATGCGACATGGTCGACAGCGGCGAACTCGTCGGGCTCGTGGTCGGAAACGAGGCCGCCCACTTCTCCGTCGGTGCGAACGTCGGGCTCATCGGCATGTTCGCGATGTCGAAGGACTGGGACCAGATCCACCAGGCAATCCGCGAACTGCAAGACGCGTTCATGCGCCTGAAGTACTGCGATGGTCCGGTTGTGATCGCACCGCGCGGGATGGCGCTTGGCGGCGGTTGCGAGGTCGTTATGCATGGCGACTCCGTTCGCGCCTCGGCCGAGTCGTACCTGGGTCTCGTCGAGATCGGTGTCGGTCTCATCCCCGCCGGCGGCGGGTGCAAGGAGATGGCGTTCCGTCACTACGGATCGATCCCGGACGGTGTGAAGGCCGACCTGTTCCCGTTCATGGAGAAGGTGTTCATGACGGTCGGCATGGGAACGGTCTCGACGAGTGCCGAGGAAGCGAAGTCCCACGGCTTCCTCCGACGATCCGACCGCGTCACGCTGAACCCCGATGCCGTGCTCGCAGATGCGAAGGTCGACGTGCTCGCCATGGTGGCGACCGGATATCGACCACCCGCCACACGTACGGTCCCGGTTCCGGGAGCCGGTGGAATAGCCGCCCTGAAGGTCGGCGCCCACGGCATGGCGCAGGGTGGGTACATCACCGAGTACGAGGAGCATCTGGCCACCGTTCTTGCCTCGGTGCTGTGCGGCGGAGACGTTCCTGCCGGCACCCAACTCAGCGAGCAGGATTTCCTCGACCTGGAGCGGGAAGCGTTCGTCGGCCTCTGTCACGAGCAGAAGACGATCGACCGGATCCTGCACATGCTCGAAACCGGCAAGCCGTTGCACAACTGATCAAGAGAAGGAGCAGAGCTATGAGCACAGGAGTCGTGGTCACTCACGCGTACCGAACCGCAGTGGGCAAGTCCGGAAAGGGCACTCTGCGGGAGACCAGGCCTGATGACCTGCTCGGCCGGCTGATCGAGGAGTTGATGACGCGGATACCCAATGTGGATCCGGCCGACATCGATGACGTGATCATCGGGTGCGCCTTCCC
>JAUXCV010000388.1 GCA_030618675.1 Acidimicrobiia bacterium
GTCGAACTCGGTGACGTGTCCGGGAACGTCGTCGGCGGTCTCATCTCCGACAACCTCCAGTTCATGACGACGTTCCGGAAGATGAAAGACGACACCGTCTCGGTCGCGGACAAGATGCAGTACGGATGGAACCAGGCGCTCACGTCGATCGGCCTCGGCTTCCCGCCCCTGTACGTATTCGGCGACCGGTTCAAGGTCAAGAACGTCGAGATGAAAGACACCGTCAAAGCGTCAACTGACGACATGATCCTTTCCTACGGCGCGTTCGCTTCCGGGATAGCAACCAACACCGGGGACGTCATCGGAGACATCGACGACGTCGGAGCGGCGTTCGGCGACCTCGACTACGACATCTCGCAGATCAACGACGACCCGTTCGGCATATGGGACACCGATTCGTGGCTCCAAGAGTACGGCGGCTCCTTGCAGACCCTCGAAAGATATTGGAAGGACGTGAAGCGGGCGATCGACGACGCGTCAGAGGCGGGCCGCAACTCGAACTCGACGACGGGCGGCTCATATTCGGGCGGACAGTGGCGCCCCTATGCCGCGGAGCCTTCCATCACGATCCAGACCGGCGTCGGTGACCCGGTCGCGATCGGCCGTGAGGTCGCAGGCGTCCTCGAGCGTTACCGCCAGGTCAGTTGATGGCCGCCGTGGACACCCCGTGGGCTCCGTTCCTCGATGTGAAAGTCGATATGGCTATCGGCGTGTGGGCGTCTCACGGTGTCCAGGCGGGGAAGTGGCAGCCGGCGCACAAGAAATCCGAATGGACACCGTCGGCGCATCACCCCGGCGAGTGGGGCTCGTCCGCTTCGTCCGGCGATCCGGCGGATGTCGTCTGGGAAGACGTCACCTGTGATCTGGTGTCGATCGGGTCGCAGCGTGGCAAGGACCGCTGGCTGTCCCGTGACTTCCCACCCGGCATGTTGCATCTCGTCCTACGTGACGAGGATGGCAGGTACACGAACATCATCGACCACGCCCTCCAAACAACGCCGATCCGCCTGGGGAACCGGCTACGGGTCCAGGTCCGTGCGCATGGCGACACGGCGTGGCAGCCGATGTTCTACGGCTACATCTCGGACACGCCCGAGACGGCGACGATGCACGGTGTGAACGTCGTCGATGTGACCGTGATCGATTTCATGGGTGCGTTCGCCAGGGCCACCGTCCAGACCGCGCACCATGAGCACGACGTCGATGAGCGCCTCAACGCCCTGCTCACCGAGGATGAATGGCCGGATCTGCTTAGGGACATCGACACCGATCCTGTACGGATCAACGCAGGCGACGACGCCGGGAAACTCCTCGACGAGCTCAACCTCACCGCCCGCTCAGGCGGCGGCTACCTGTTCATGTCGAAACCCGGCAAAGTCGTATACCGGAAAGGCGACTGGCTCGACACCGACCCCCGTGCCACTACGACCCAGGGTGTCATCGCAGCCACAGCCACGCCACCGGCCGCCGGTGCGGCCCCCGTCGTGTGTGCTGCCGGTGCCCTGGTGTTCGACAAGTCTGATGCGAACGTCATCACCCGTGTCGCCGTCGGCACCCGTGGCCTCGACGCCCACGTCGCCTACCGGGTCGAATCATCCCCGGCGATCGCCCGGTTCGGGTACATCGACTACCAGGACTTCGACCTGCTCACCAAATCACACGCCGATCTGAAGATCATCGGGGACCGGATCCTCGCCCAGTCGAAGGACTCCGACCCGAGGGTGCGTGCCGTTGATATCCCGGTCGTGGATGTCGAGTCGGCCCGCTGGCTCACCCAGACCCTGATCGGGGACCGCATCGATGTCGTGTACGAGGCGACCGCCGGCTGGGGAGCGACGCTGACACCGCACGTCATGGGCATCGCGTGGCGCATCGACCGGCAACGGGCGCAGGTGACGTTCACTACTGACGACTACAAGGAGACACCCTGATGGCAAGCATCAACCCACCCGCAGTGAGCCCAGGCGACGACACAGAGGTGGCATGGGCTAACAGGGTCGTCAGCCATGTGGTAGCTACGTTCGCCACTGTCGCTGAGAGGGATCAGCAGATACCTTCGCCTGAGCTGGGCAGGGTGGTATCCGTCGAGAGCACTGATCACTTGCTGGTGTATCAGTCAACAGGCTGGGAGGCTA
>JAUXCV010000080.1 GCA_030618675.1 Acidimicrobiia bacterium
CAGTAGATCAGTGAAGTGTTCTTGTTCTGGCTGTTGTCTGTTGTCTGTTGTCTGTTGTCTGTTGTCTGTCCCCTCTCCCCTGTCTCCTGCCTAATGTCGACCGACATGCTGGAATCCCGATCTGCCCGCAGGCGAGGCGCTACCGATGGCTCTCGCGCGGTTGCTCCGCTTCTCATCGGGGTCGTTCCGTTCGGGCTTGTGTTCGGGATCGTGGCGGCCGGGTCGGCCGTTGGGCCCTGGCTCGGAGGCTCTACCTCGGTGATCATCTTCGCCGGTGCCGCCCAACTCGCGACCCTTCAACTCATCGATGCTGGTGCAGCCGGCGCCGTCGTGATCGCCACGGCACTCGTCATCAACGCACGCCACCTCATGTACAGCGCCGCGCTGGCTCCACATTTCCAGGAGTTCCCGACCATCGCCCGGTTCGCTCTCCCCTATGTCCTGACCGACCAGGCGTTCGCTGTTTCGATCATCCGGTACGGCGAGGTGACGGACCCTGTCTACAAGCGGTGGTACTTCACCGGCGCGGCACTGACACTGTGGATCACCTGGCAGATCTCCACCGTCGTCGGCATCATCCTCGGCGCTCAGGTTCCGGACTCGTGGTCCCTTGACTTCGCCATCCCTCTCGTCTTCCTCGTTCTCCTTGTCCCCGCCATCAAGAGCCGCCCGGATCTCATCGCCGCGGTCATCGGTGGCGGCGTCGCAGTTGCAGCGGCAGGGGCGCCATATGGCCTCGGTCTCATGATCGGGGCTGCCAGCGGAGTGATCGCAGGAGTCGTAGCTCAGCGGGTGCGACGATGAACGATGCGGCCATCATCCTCACGATCGGCGTCGGGACCTACCTGCTGCGTCTCTCGTTCATCGGGATCATCGGGGATCGCACGATGCCCGACTGGGCGATGGTTCCACTCCGGTTCGTCGCGCCCGCAGTTCTCGCAGCCCTGGTGGCTCCAGCGGTCCTGTTGAGGGACGGCGGACTCGATCTCTCACCAGCCACGAATCCGAGAGCGCTCGCAGCCCTGATCGCGCTGTTGATCGCATGGAAGACGAAGAACGTCGCCGCCGTGATCGTGGCAGGTATGGCCGTTGTCTGGTTCCTCCAGGCGCTGCTCTGACCTACGCGCCGGCCGAGGCGTCCGTCGGCAGGTCCGGGTTGCGCCCGTAGATCGAGACCGGATCACCGTCGGACAGCACGGTCCACAGGAAATCCTGATCCTCGTTGGCGGTCCGAACGCATCCATGGCTCGCCGGGTATCCGGGAACGTATGGATTGCCGTGGATCGCCCATCCTCCCTGGAAGTACATCGGCCGGTAGAGCGTTCCGAGCGGCGCCTCTCTCAGGCCATCGATGCTTCGCTGGACGACGAAGTCTCCGGTCGGCGTGTGGGCGGTGACGATTCCCTTGCCTTCCTCGGCAGACTGGAATTGCCTGCCCGAACCCGTCGACACGTTGACCGTGGTGACCGTGCCGGCGGCGTCGATGATGAACATGACCTGGCGATCGAGATCGACCTCGACTCTTGGACCCGGGTCGGCGCTCTTCGGCCCTGCGGCCTGAGGATCCCCGAGGTGTTGCTCGACTTCGGGGCCCACGATGCCGTCCCGCTCCAACCCCTCGGCTTCCTGGAATGCGAGGGTCGCCGACGTGGTCGCCGCGTCGAAACGATCACCCGCTTCACCGGGGCGATACCCGAGGGCGGCAAGACGACCCTTCAGATCTACGACCGACTGACCCGACGAGCCCTGCTTGAGCCAATCATTCGAAGCGGGAGTGGAACCGTCCGGGAGATGCTCGACACCGCCGATGCCGTTCGCTTTGGCGGCAGCGATGTGCTGTTGTTCGACCTCGACGTCGTGTCGCTCGACGAGGGTCGTGACGGTCTCGTGTGTCATCGACCCGGTCTTCTCGAGTCCGTTGTCGGACTGGAACGCGCGAACAGCCTCCTCCGTGCCTTCCCCGTAGTCGCCGTCGACGAGACCGTCGTAGTAGCCGAGGTCGCCGAGCTTCTGCTGGAGGGCCTCCACTGTGAATGCATCCGCATCGCCGGCCGCCTCTTGGAGCGCCGCCGCGGTCCGCGCGTCGTAGTGTCCGGTCTCGTCAAGACCGCGATCGGCCTGAAATGCCTTGAGGGCGTCGGCGGTCTCCGCCCCCCAAACTCCGTCAACGTGACCGGAGTGATAGCCGAGGTGGTTCAACTCCTCCTGGAGATGGGACACGAACGCCGAGTCCGCCTCTGCCGATGCCTCGTCGACGAACGTCGTCACCGTGGACGGCAGTTCATCGGCACTTCCGCATGCGGCACCGAAGAGCGCACCGACCATCATCACGACCCCGACTGTCTTCCACATCGTCGTTCCTCCATGGATGTCACTCTGCCGGGGGAAGGTAGTGCGGTCTCGCCTGTGCTGATGCCAATTCGCGCGTGCTCGACGACAACCTATCGGGCCAGAACGGTTCGAGCTGAGAGAGCCGTACCATCCCGAGGATGCGAAAGTTGATCCTGCTTCTGATCGTCATGACCGGTGTCGTCCTCGCGGCGCCGCGCCTCCTCAAGCGGGCATTCGCACCGCCGGAGAGGGAAGTCGGCGCCACCCCATCCGACTATGGACTCTCGGCCACAGATCTGTGGATCGATGGACCGAACGGAAAGCGCCTCCACGGATGGTGGATCCCCGCAGGCGGTCCTGCGCCCGCGATCATCGTATTGCACGGATGGGGTGGCAACTCGGCAGACATGCTCCCGATCGGCCCGGGTCTCCTGGATTCAGGGTTCCATGCTCTGTTCCTCGATGCCAGGAAGCACGGGCAATCCGACAACGAGGACTTCATGTCGATGCCCCGCTTTGCCGAGGACCTCGAAGCGGCAATCGGCGATCTCCTCGAACGTGACGACGTGACCGGCATCGGGGTCATCGGCCACTCGGTGGGCGCCGCCGCCACGATCTACGCGGCAGCCAAGAACCCGGCGATCGATGCCATCGTTCCGGTGGCGTCTTTCGCTCACCCCGCTGAGATGATGCGTGAGAGCTTCCCGTTCCCGGCGCCGGTGACATGGGCCCTCCTACAGGTCGTGGAACGCATGATCGGCCATCGATACGATGACATCGCCCCGAGGAACCGGATCAGTGACGTCACCGTCCCCGTCATGCTCATGCACGGTGATGCCGACAACGTGATCCCACTCCAGGACTCGATCGATCTTCACGACCGCCTTCCGGGGAGTCGACTCCTGATCGTCCCGGGCGGAACGCACTCCGACCTCGAAGCCTTCGAGCCGTTCTTCCCGGAGGTCGACAGTTTCCTCCGCGAGCATCTGCCCCCCGCTCCCACCCTGCAAGCCTGAGTCGGGACGCGGGCGGTAGAGTCCTGCTCGCAGCAGCGAGGACCCATGGAACCCACCGACGACCAGCCTGATCGCGGCACACACCCGCTCGCCGACATGACTCCGATCGAGTCGATCTGGGGGAGGATCCGTCAGCGGGAGATATGGACCGACGAGGAGCGAGAGACCGTCCTCGACGAGCTCTTCCCCGACGACGAGAAGATCATTCCCTATCTCAAGCGTTTCGCAACGCTGATGATCCTCTCCACCACGATCGCCGCGTTCGGACTGATAGCGGACTCCGCCGCCGTTGTCATCGGTGCGATGCTGGTCGCTCCCTTGATGACGCCGATGCTGGCGCTCGCTGCTTCGCTCATGTACGCCCAGAGGAAGCGTTTCCTGGGATCCCTCACGCTCATTATCCTCGGCACACTCGGCGCCATCGCTACGGGTTGGCTTGTAGCCAAGGTCGCCGGGGGGACGCTTACTGCGGCATCGCTATCACCCGAACTCGTCGCCCGAACGGCTCCCAGCCTTCTCGATCTAGGAATCGCCGTGGCAGCCGGTTTGGCGGGCGGCTACGTCCTCACTCACAAAGGAGCAGGCTCATCGCTCCCCGGCGTCGCCATCGCCGTGGCACTCGTCCCCCCGCTGGCCACCGTCGGAGTCGCCCTCGAATTCGGAGCGACCGAACGCGCTCTCGGGGCGCTCCTGCTCTACACGACCAACCTGATCGCCATCGTCCTCTCAGCATCGATCGTCATGTTCGTCTCCGGTTTCGTTCCCGACTACGTCCGCCAGATCGCACGCGGACACCTCGGCCTACGCCTCCTCCCTTGGGGACTCGCCCTCCTCGCCATCACTGTGCCGCTCGGTCTCCACACCAAAGCCGTTCTCGAGGACGAGGCGTTCGTACGGAATGTCACGGATGCCGTCGAGAAGTGGGATCCTCAGGCAAGCATCGTCGAGATCGATGCCGATAGGTCTGGGAGTCGCGCCACCGTCTCGATGACCGTAGCGACGACCACGAGCGACTTGCAGCCCGCGTGGAAACTCGCCCAGAGCATCACGGATGAACACGGGATTGAACTCGACCTCGACATCAGATATCAGCGGGAGAGCACCGATGCGTCGTCGACGAGTTAGCGCCCTGACCCTCCTGACGGTCGGCGCCGTCCTGGTGGCAGCGTGCTCGTCGGCCGCTCCCGATGATCGGCCCGTCGTGGAGGTCTTCGGGCCGTATCGGGGTGAAGACGCGTCACGCTTCGCTGCTGCCTTCGCACCGTTCGAAGAGCAGACGGGGATCGATATTCGCTACGTCGGCACCGGTTCGTTCTCGAAAGACATCCAGAATCGGATGACCGACGCGGATTATCCGGACGTTGCCTTGTTCCCCCAGCCGGCTCTCATCAGAGACTTCGCTCATCGAGACCTATTGGTCCCGCTCTCGGACGACGCCGTGGGAACAAACATGGGTTCAGACGCTGAGGTCGCAGCCGGCACCGTCGGCGGAACGGTTTACGCCGTTTGGTTCCGGGCGGTTGTGAAAAGCCTCGTTTGGTATGAACCCGAGGTGTTCCGTGATCGAGGCTACGAGATCCCCGGGTCGTGGGACGACATGATGTTCCTTACCGAGCAGATCGAGGAAGATGGGTTGACGCCCTGGTGTCTCTCGATGGAGAGCTTCGCAGCAACGGGATGGGTCGGAACCGACTGGATCGAGGACATCGTCCTCCGACAGCACGGACCCGAATTCTACGACCAATGGGTCCAGGGTGACGTGACGTTCGAGGATGAAGCCATCATCGACGCGTTCGAGACATTCGGGGAGATCATCCATCAGCCTGGACGTGTGTTCGGAGGAACACATCGCATCCTCAATGAACCCTGGACGAGTGCACAGGCTCCGATGTTCAACCTCGAACCTCCCGGTTGTCTGTTGTACCGGCAGGCTTCCTATCAGGAAGCCAATCTCCCATCGTCTGTTGTTGTCGGAGATGACATCGACGTGTTCATTCTCCCGGGAAAGGATGGTATCGAACCGCCAATCCTGGCATCCGGTGACCTCGCTGCGGCGTTCAACGACCGTCCCGAGGTGCGGGCATTCCTCGAATTCCTCGCCACCCCCGAGGCAGGAGAAGGGTGGGCGGCCGAGGGAGGGTTCACGTCACCGCACCCCGAATTCGATCCTGACGCGTACGTGACCGATTTCGACCGCCGCTTGGGAGAGATCCTCCAGAACGCAGCCGTGGTGCGGTTCGACGGATCGGACCTCATGGTGCCGCCGGTCGGTACCGGCACGTTCTGGACCGGGATGCAGTCGTATGTCCGGACCGGAGACGCCCGCGCGGCCGCCGCCGAGATCCAGGCCGGCTTCCCCGAAGCTACCCACTTCCCCGAAGTCCCGATCCCCGAGAGCTGACGCTCAGCGCCAGAGATCTTCGAGTACGTCGGCAACAGGATCATTCCCCGGCAACAGCGCGGCGGCCTCGTCGTCATTGTGGGGTATCCCGACGGTGACCTGTTCGAACTGCCCCATCGCAGGATCGAGGAATCGGCTGGGCAGGGCGTAGGAGTGTTCCGGGCTGCCGGAGAACCGCTTGTGATAGAACCGCTGCGGCACTGTCACAAGAAGATGATCCCTTGCCCTCGTGAGCGCGACGTAGAGAAGGCGGCGTTCTTCTTCCAGGCCTCCGGGATCCGAGATCGCCATATCGGATGGGATGTTCCCGTCTGCGGCGTGGATGACGAAAACGGTCCGCCACTCGCCGCCCTTCGCCGAGTGGATCGTCGAGAGGATCAAGTAGTCATCGTCCAGGTGAGGTGGTCCGGCGAGGTCGCTCGTGCTGGCCGGCGGGTCGAGCGTGATCTCCGTCAGGAAACGACTCCTCGTCTCGTACTCCGCGGCAAGGGCAGCGAGCTGTCCCAGGTCGGCGAGCCGGGCGGCTGAGTCGTCGTACGACCGGTCGAATACGAGAGAACAGAACGGGATGAGCCGCTCGATCTGCTGGGATGGACCGGGCTCGACCGCATCAATGCCGCGGCAGTCGCGGAGCGCACGCTGCAACTCCTCCAGCGGCTCCCTCGCCTCGGCCACAACAGAGAACTGTGCAGCGGTGAGGGCCCCCACTCGATCCGACTCGCCCTTCTCCGCTTCGCCGTCGAGGTGGTCGGTGATCTTCAGCGAGGTCGCCGGCCCGATGCCGGGGATCATCTGGAGAACCCGGTTCCAGGCGAGTTCGTCCTTCGGGTTGTCGAGGATCCTGAGCAGAGCCAACAGGTCCTTGATATGAGCTGCTTCGAGGAACCGCAGCCCTCCATACTTGACGAAAGGGATGTTCCTTCGTGAGAGTTCGATCTCGAGACCGGCTGAATGGTGACCGGTTCGGAACAGCACGGCCTGGTCCCGGAGCGGGATACCCGCCTCACGGTGATCGAGTACGCGGTCGGCCACGAGATCCGCTTGAGCAGCTTCGTCGAAACAGGTGATGAGATCAGGAGTGCGGCCGGCCGGCCGATCGGTCCAGAGGTGCTTCGGAAACGTTTCCGGAGACGCCTCGATGACGGCATTGGCGGCGGCGAGGATCTGCGGCGTTGAGCGATAGTTCTGTTCGAGGGTCACGACGGTTGCCTCCTCGTAGTTCTCCGGGAACTCGAAGATGTTCTCGACGGTGGCGCCCCGGAACGAGTAGATGGCCTGGGCGTCGTCGCCGACAACGGTGAGATTCCCATCGACCCCGCACAGCGAACGAAGGATCTCGGCCTGGCTCCGATTGGTGTCCTGATACTCGTCGACGAGTACGTGATCGAAGAGATTCCGAACGGTGCCGCCCGTCGGCGATTCGAGAAGAGCGTTCCAGTA
>JAUXCV010000010.1 GCA_030618675.1 Acidimicrobiia bacterium
CCCACCCGTGTACCAACCGCGATCGAACTGCTCGGCCTTCTCTATGAACGCCAGAGCCGGATCTCTCGGTGTGCCGCCGACCGCCGGTGTCGGGTGCAACGCATCAACAAGGTCGAGCACGTGAACACCGGGCCGGGTCGTGCCGGCCACGCGTGTCGAGAGATGCTGCACGGTGGCCATCCGCTTCAACGACGGATCGGAGGGCACGTCCAGTTCATCGACGAACGGCGCAAGCCGATCCGCGACATCATCGACGACGTACCGGTGCTCGATTCGATCCTTTTCCGAACACAACAACGCCTCGGCGAGCGTTCGATCCTCCAACTCTCCTTCGCCGCGAGGAGCGGTGCCGGCGAGCGGATTCGACGTCACCACTCCTTCTGAGGAACGGACGAGCAACTCGGGACTGGCTCCCACGAATGTCGCACCGTTCACTCGCCATCCGAAACCGAAGCACTGTCGATAGGAGCGCTCGAGATGGCTCACGACGTCGAAACCGTCGGGAGCAGCATCTGATCGAACGATCACCGACCGTGCCAGCACAACCTTGCGAATCGCCTCATCTTGGATCGCGTCAACGGCCCCTGCGACGGCGGTCGTCCACTCGGATACGGATGGGCAGGATTCCAGCGTGTGATCTCCCAGATTGGGGTATGCCGGGTCTCCCGGCGTCTCGAGCGAACGGAGACACTCGACTATCGAGTCCGCCTCGACTCCCGACGGGATCGCAAGGAGCAGGTGCCGGTCATCGCCGTGGTTCAGAAGCGTGGCGATCGGCAGCACCGCTTCGGCCGACCCGAACGATTCCCACGGCTCTGACGTAGGCCCGTCGGGAGAGAACGAGAACCCGGCGAAAGCCCGGAACGGTTCGGGGAGCATCCAAGCATCAACGGCTGCTCGGAGACGGGGGAACCTCTCTGCCCCCGATATCGACACCTTCGCTGCGATCCCCACTCCCCCGACCGAAGAACTCCCGGGGGAAGAGAAGTAGAAGGCGCCCTCGAAGAGATCAGCAGCAGCGCGAACGAACGCCAACGATTCGACGTCGACGGGGATTACGGCGAACCGCAGGCCGTTTGCTCCGGAAGTGAACGCGGGATGAAGATCGAGGTATCGGTCGGGGATCATCGAAGCGTGATGCTACCCGTCGGCGGGGAGTGTGTAAGCAGAGCCGTTGCAGCGCGAGGCGATGGACCGGCCGATCACTCGTCCCCGTCGTCGTGCCTCCAGGCAAGCCGGCTCTCGACATGGAGCACGCCGTCCAGACGTGACGCAAGCTCGGACAGCAGTCGAGCCTCGTTCCTGGTACCGACTTCTCCAACGAAGGTGACCACGCCATTGGCAACGCTGACATTGAGTTGATCCGGATCGATGAACAAGACACGCCGGATCAGATCCTCCCGGATTTCGTCTTCGATCACATCGTCCGGCCTGGTGAAGACGGAGACAATGTCGGCACGCGAGATGATGCCGAGCAGCCGCGAGTCGTCATCGACAACGGGGAGTCGCTTGATGTCCTGGAACGTCATCATCTTCGCTGCGTCGTAGATCTCGGTGTCCGGGCCGGTCGTCACCACCCCCGGGGACATGACGTCACCGACCGTCTCCCCCAGTTCGGTCTCTCCCTCCTGGCGCTCAACCTCGAGACGCAGGAAATCGGCCTCCGTGATGATCCCGGCAAGAGTCCCATCGGTGGTCGTGACGGGGAGGCCGCTGACACGGTTCCTGAACATCAGGCGAGCCGCATCGCGGATCCCGGTGTCGCTCGAAACCGTGATCACATCGGTGGTCATGAGGTCTACGACCTGCACTGTTCGTCCCTCTCGTCGGCGTCGGGCGTCATTGTTGCAGTTTCCTCACAGCGCCGTTGGGAAATCGGCTCGACTCGGATCGAACGCTCCGGCGACCGGCTTCACCTTGATCCGTGCGTCGACCACACGAACCCCATCACCGGGAGCACCCACCTTGACGGGATTCATGTCCATCTCAACCATCTCCGGCAGGTCCTCGATCAAGGCCGAGACGCGAAGGAGCGCATCCTTGACGGCGTCGATATCGCCGGCTTCCCCACCGCGATACCCCTCAAGCAACCGCGCCGATTTCACCGATGAGATCATCTCGTCGACATCGAGGTCGGTGAGCGGATGGATTCGGAACGCCACGTCCCCGATGAGTTCGACGAAGACACCGCCGAGACCGAACACGACGAGCGGGCCGAAGTTGGGATCCTCGACCATGCCGATCAGGATCTCATGGCCGCCGGAGACGAACTCCTGGAGAAGAACACCTTCCGGATCGGGCACCGCCGCCGTTACCTGTCGGTACGCGGCGCGCACTGCCTCTTCTCCCTCAACATCGAGTACAACACCACCGACATCGGACTTGTGGAGTGCCGATGGCGAGATGACCTTGAGCACCACAGGACCGCCGATCGCGGCGGCGCGTTCGATCGCCTCGTCTTCGCTCGAGACCACCGCTGAGGCAGGGACCCGAAGCCCGTACGATTCGAGGACCGTGTCGACGGTGTCGGGGTCGAGCCAATCTCCCTCAGCGTCCATGTTGGCCAGGGCCGCGTCGAGCGCGGTTCGGGCTCGTTCCGGATCAAGATCCTTGTACTCCGGGATCTGGCCATCAGGTTGAGCGAGCCACTCACCGTATCGGACCGCGTCATAGAGTGCCCGGGCCGCACGCTCGGGAAACGCGAACTCGGGCACGCTCGACCTCACATTCGGAGCATCGTCCGAGACCTTGCCGGATTGCATGAACACAGCAAGGAACGTCTTGTCGTCCTCGTGCGCCTCTCCGACATCACGGATCGTGCTCTGGATCTCAGCGACGCCGACCGGTGACGCCGGGATGTAGATGGCGATGACCGCATCCAGTTCGTCGGCCTCGAGCATCGCTTCGAGCACGTTCCGGTACTCGGCCGCGCCTGCTGCAGCGATCATGTCGACCGGGTTCCGCACAGCAGCCTCGGGCGAAAGGAAATCGCGCAGTCGCTGCTGGAGGTCATCCGAGAGGAGAGGCACTTCCAGGCCCCGGGACTCGAGCCCATCTACCGCGAGGATCGCCGGTCCACCGGCGTTCGTCACGATACCGACCCGCCGCCCCTTGGGGACCGGCTCGTTCGACAGCAGGCTCGTCACGTCGAACAGCTCCTCGAGCGTGTCGACGCGGATCACGCCGGTCTGGTGGAAGAGCGCGTCGACGGCGACATCGAGGCTTGCCAACGAGCCTGTATGACTGCTCGCAGCTCGGGCACCCGAAGCGGTGCGACCCGACTTGACGGCCACGATCGGCTTCTTCCTCGCGATCCGTCTCGCGAATCGGGCGAATCGCCTCGGGTTTCCGAAGGATTCCATGTACAGGAGGATCACGTCCGTCGACGGGTCGTCCTCCCAGTAGAGCAACAAGTCGTCGCCGGAGACGTCCGCGAGATTCCCCACCGACACGAACGTCGAGATGCCGATGTTGTGTCGGGCGGTGTAGTCGAGGATCGCCAGCCCGAGAGCTCCCGACTGGGACGAGAGGGCAACGTTGCCACGGGGTGGACGGATCGGTCCGAATTGGCCGTCGAGGCTGATCGCCGGGTCGGTGTTCAGAAGGCCCATGCAGTTCGGTCCCACCATGCGAATCCCCACGGATCGCACGAGATCGAGCAACTCAGCCTCGAGTTCAGTGCCCGCACCCCCAACCTCGGAGAACCCCGCCGAGATCACGACCAGGGCGCGCACGCCCTTCTCGATGCACTGCTTGACGGTCTTGATCACGTGCTTCGACGAAACGACGATGAACGCGAGATCGACGTTGCCGGGGATATCGAGGACCGTTGAGTACGCCGCAACCGATCGCACGACCGGTGACGTTGGGTTGACCGGGTAGACCGGTCCGCTGAAGTCGCCGTTGATGAGGTTGTTGAAGAGTCGCCCGCCGATCGATGACGCATCGCGACTCGCTCCGATGACCGCGACCGATTGCGGGGCCATGAGCGGCATCATCGATTGCGCCGCCGCTCGCTGCTCACGATCATCGCGAACAGCCGTGCTGTCGTCGGACTCCTCGGTCGGGAACGCAACGGTGTAGACGCCCTCGTCGAGATGTCGCGTCACGCCGTATCCGGATGCCCGGAAGACGCGCATCATGACGTGATTGTCGGCGAGCAGATGGGCGCGGAATCCGGTGATCCCGTGTGTGCGGGCGTACGCCGTCAGCCGGTAGAGCAACAGTGTCCCGATGCCCTTCTGCTGACACTCGTCCGCTACAGCGAACGCTGCTTCCGCGATCGTCGGATCGTCCTCGGTCGTGTTGTAGCGGCCCACGCCGACGAGACGACCATCCCGGATCGCCACGAACGCCATGTCCTCTCTGTAGTCGAGCTGCGTGAAGCGGTCGAGTTCCGCCGGTTCGAGTTCGTCTTTCACGCGGAAGAACCGGAAGTACGTGCTCTGGCGCGAGAGTCCCCGGACCATCGCCTGGAGCACGTCGCGATCGCTCGGAGCGATCGGACGAATGCGAATCGTCTCGCCACCCCTCATCACGGCGTCTTGCACCCACTCGCTTGGGTACGCGGACGGTGGGTCGGAGACCGTCAACGGTGCCTCGGGCTGATCGATCACGCTGATCTCCTTCGTAGCTTCTCTGATCTGATTGTCGCAGCCCCACAATATCGTCGATACTCATGCTCATGGCCACAGACGTCTCCTTCATCGGCCTCGCTCTCGCTTCATCGCTTGTGGTCGTGGCGATCGCCCTGTCGATGTGGCAGCGACTGGGTCTCGGACGTCAGATCCTGTGGGCCTCGATTCGAGCCCTCGTCCAACTTCTCGCCGTCGGCGTCGTCCTTGCGATCCTCCTCCGCCCCGGGCAGTCCCTCTGGTGGTCGGTCGCCTGGGTGATCGCGATGCTCCCCTTCGCAGCCGACGTGGTCGCCCGCCGCGCTCCGGAGGTACCACGGGTTCGCTGGCTCGCTCTCGCCGCCTTCAGCATCACGTCGCTCGTGATCCTCGGATTGCTCTTCGGCCTCCACGTGTTCCCCCTCGAACCCCGCACGCTCGTTCCTCTCGCCGGGATGATGATCGGCAACTCGATGACGGCAACCGTCCTCGTGGCAACGAGAATCGTCGCCGAGTTCAAAGAGAAACGTCCGCTCATCGAGGTCCGTCTGGCGTTGGGATTCAGTGCGAGCGATGCGTTTCGCCCCTATCTGCGTTCTGCACTGAGGACCGCCCTCGTGCCACAGATCGAGACGACGAAAGCCGTCGGCATCGTGTTCCTTCCCGGAGCGATGACCGGTCTCATCCTCGCCGGGGTCGATCCGATGGAAGCCGTCCGAGTACAGGTTGTCGTCATGTACCTCGTCCTCGGCTCGGTGGCGGTCTCCGCGAGCACCGTAGCGCTCGGCTTGAGCAGAACGCTGTTCACTTCCGATCAGCGAGCAGTGCATCTACCCGAGGAGCGATAGGCTTCCGCTCGTGAAACGCGCCACGATCGCTCTTGTACTCGTACTCTCCGCCTGCACCGGCGGCGGGACGTCGTCCGACGTGGATGGCACCTCCCCGCTCGAACCGGTTACCCCCGAATCGACGACGACTGCAGCGGGCAGCGCACAGGAGACGACGGTGCCCGATACGACGTCGACGACGATCGTCACCGGCAACGCCAGATTCGTGATCGGGAGCGTGGTATTCGGTGACGAGGGAACGATCGAAGTTGGGAACCTCGGACCCGATACCGGTGATCTCACCGGGTTCTGGATCGCCATGCATCCGTACTACCTGGAACTACCGTCAACGATCCTCGCTCCGGGCAAGGCACTCATCGTCAGCCTCGCTGAGGACGCCGATCCGGAGTTCGTTATCCCCGCAGCCGGCCTCTTGCCGACGCTGAAGAGCGGTTCCGGCGAGATCGGTCTCTACGAGGGTGGCGATTTCGGAGACCCCGAGGCCATCATCGACTACGTGGAATGGGGATCGACCGGTCACGTCCGCTCAACGGTTGCGATCGAAGCCGGCCTCTGGCCGGAAGATCAGGCCATCGTTGTCGACGAATCCGTCACCGGACTCACTGCCGGAGATCGCTCAGAGCCGGGACCAGAGGGCTGGACACCTGCTTCGCCGTAGTCAGTATCCCGTATCCCGTATCCCGTATCCCGTATCCGGTGAAGACTCTGCCTGATCTACTGATCTACTGATCTACTCCGCTACTCCGCTACGCCAACGCTACGAGGTCGAGCATCGACTCGTCGTAGTAGGCCTGATCTCCCTCGGGCATCAGGACGACCCGATCCGGTTCCAGGGCTGCAACGAAGTCGGTGTCGTGGCTAACGAGAACGAGCGTTCCCTCGTACTGAATGAGGGCCTCCAGAAGCGCCTCCTTCGCCTGAGGATCGAGGTTGTTCGTCGGCTCGTCGAGAAGCAACACGTTGTGGCCAGCGACAACCAGCCGGGCCAATGCCAGCTTCGTCTTCTCGCCACCCGACAGGGTCCCGGCGTCCTGATCGACCTTGTCGGCAAGGAGGAAGTGGCCCAGGACGGATCGCAGATCCCGATCCGGCAGCCTGCTCGCTCCCCTCATGATGTCGAGCACCGCAACGCCTGCTGTGATGTCCTCATGTTCCTGGGCGTAGTAGCCCGGGGCCGCCCGGTAGCCGATCTCAACGGATCCAAGATCCTGTTCCTCGACGCCGGCGAGGATCTTCAGAAGGGTCGTCTTGCCCGCACCGTTGAGCCCCATGATGATCAACCGCTCCTCGCGATCGATGTCGACATCGATGTCGATGAACACGACGTTGTGCCCGTATGCCTTGGCGAGCCCCTCCGCCCGCAACGGGGTACGTCCGGAGGGAACCGGTTGGGGGAATCGCAACGCCACCCGCCTACGAGCGCGCTGTACCTCGACGAGATCGTCCTGCATCCTCCGAACTCGTGTCTCCCATGTCCGAGCACGACGAGCCATCTTCTCGGACGATCCTTTGAATCGCCGAATGCCATCCTCGAGACGTGCGATCTTCGCCTCCTGCTGGCGCCGCTCGCGAAGGCGCTGGCTTCTCCTCTGCTCATGCTCTTCGAGGTAGTACGAGTAGTTGCCTCGGAACGGTTCGATGAGGCCACCCTCGACTGCCAGGACCGACGTGATCGATTCATCCAGCAGAGGAAGGTCGTGGGAGACGATCAAGAGTCCGCCCTCGTAGTCGACGAGGAACCCCACGAGCCAGGCCTTGGCATCCATGTCGAGATGGTTCGTCGGCTCGTCGAGGAGCAGCGTCGTGGTCTCTGCGAAGAGGATCCGAGCGAGTTCGACACGCCGTCGCTGTCCGCCGGACATCGTGGCTACCGGCTGGTCAAGTTCGGTCGCTCCGATACCGAGCGCGGATGCGAACCGTTTGGCTTCCGCTTTCGCAACGTACCCGCCCCGAGCGGTGAACTCGTCGTCAAGTCGGCCGAATCGACGGATCAGTCGATCTCGATCAACCCCATCGACCTTCTCCATCCGTTGGCGGGTGACCTCCATCTGTCGTTCGATCGTTCCGATGTCACGGGCCATCAGCACGCGTTCTAGAGCGGTAGCGTCCGGATCGTCAAGATCCTCGAGAGCTGCTTCCTGGGAGAGATATCCGATGTTGCCGCTGCGCACCACCGATCCCTCAACCGGCTCGTGCAATCCCGCGAGCGTGCGCATGAGAGTTGTTTTTCCTGCGCCATTGGGGCCCACGAAACCGATCCTGTCCCCGGCCTGAACGGAAAAGGACACATCGGAGAGAAGGCGCCGTGCACCGGCGTCGACAGCGAGGTCACGGACGAGGATCACGAGGGGAACGGTAGGGATAGGACACGAGATATGCGCTATGAGATATGAAACAGAAGACAGGAGACAGGAGACAGGAGACAGACAGCAAGAGCCGAAGTACGGATTACGGACTACGGACCACGGACCACGGACCACGGACTACGGACTTGCGTCTCCCCGGTTACGATTGATGCATCTCGACAAGGAGCGAACATGACGTTCTGGCAAGTGTTCTTGATGCTGATGATCTTCGTACCCCTCATCATGCTGTGGGTCTTCACGCTCGTCGATCTCTTCCAACGCGCAGATCTCAGTGGAATCGCGAAGGCGTTGTGGGCGATAGCGATCGTGCTCCTTCCCCTCATCGGCATGCTGGTCTACTTCCTCCTTCGCGAACCATCGGCGCCGGCCGTCGGCGATCGGCCGACATCGACTCCGGTCGAACCATCCGGTCCCGACGTTTCGCCACCAGGAGCCGCGGACGTCGCAGACCAACTCGAACGCCTCGCCGACCTCCGCGACAAGTCGATCCTTACCGACGACGAGTTCCAGCGGGAGAAGGACAAGCTCCTCGGGTCCGGTCCGGAGTGAGAGACGCCGGGCCGATCATCGCGGTCGGGATCGTGCTGGTCCCGTTGGTCGCGATGTGGATCTTCGCCCTATTCAACATCGTCGTGAAGCGGAACGATCTCTCGATCGGGTGGAAGGGCATCTGGTCGACGATCGTGATCCTCATCCCGTACATCGGCGTACTGGTCTACGCCATCGTTCGCCCCCCTGCTCAGGTGATGGGGCCCGCTCACAGCGACTCGACCGCCACGAGTCAAGCGATGGACCGGATACACCGCATGAAGACGGAACATGATTCCGGTTCAATCACCGACGAGCAGTTCGCCGCCAACAAGGCCGCCGTCTTCGGCATGACGGAGCCGTAGCCCGTAGCCCGTACGGGATACGCAATACGGACTACGGAATACATCGGCGGCGAAGCCGCCGATCAAGCGTGCCCGGGGAGGGACTTGAACCCCCACGCCCCGAAGGACAGCGGTGTTTAAGACCGCCGCGTCTACCGATTCCGCCACCCGGGCCAAGGAGCGTGCTGGGCATCACATGTTCGCCCCACACGGTCCGGATCGAGCGTAGCGACCAAACCGTCGGTGTCCTAGATGGCATGGGACGCGACCTTGAGTAGCATCTAGGCGCTGACCGAAAACATGGAGGCTCACGCAGTGAAAGTGTTCCCACCGGACAAGATTCGGAACGTCGCCCTCGTCGGACACTCCGGTGCCGGCAAAACCACACTCGCCGAGGCGCTCCTCTATCGCGCCGGCACGATCCAACGCCTCGGGAGGATCGAGGACGGCACCACCGTGACCGACTTCGATCCAGAGGAACACGCGCGCAGGATGTCGCTCTCTCTCGCCCTCGCACCGTTCGTGTGGAAGGGCTTCAAGATCAATCTGATCGATACCCCCGGCTACGCCGATTTCGTCGGTGACGTTCACGCTGCATTGCGCGTCTCCGATCTCGCCGTTTTCGTTGTCTCTGCAGTCGACGGCGTCAAAGTTCAGACCGAGTACGCATGGAATATCGCCGATGCCCTCCATGTACCTCGAATGGTCTTCATCAACAAGCTGGACAAGGAACGAGCCTCATTCGACCGAACCCTCGAACAGCTTCGTGAACGCTTCGGCGCCGGCATCGCTCCCATCGAACTGCCCATCGGTGAGCAAGAGAGCTTCCACGGCATCGCCGACCTCTTCCGCGACAAGGCCTACATCTACGACTCGGGTCAAGCAGAAGAAGTCGAGATCCCTGAGGAGATGTCGAGTCGCGAGCATGAGATCCACGACAGTCTCGTCGAAGGCATCGTCGTCGCCGATGATGAGATGCTCGAGCGGTACCTCGAGGGTGACATCCCCTCCGTACCCGAACTCGAACATACGATGGCGAAGGGGATCGCTGAGGCGACTGTGTTCCCGGTTGTGTGCGGCTCCGCCACCGGCCCGATCGCCGTCGATCGCCTCGCTGATTTCATCACCGAACTTGGCCCGGCACCCACCGACCGTCCCCCGATGGTGGTCGCGGCCGGAGACCAGACCGTCGAGGTCGTCTCCGACGTTTCGGGCGACCCTCTGGCGTTCGTGTTCAAGACGATCGCCGACCCGTACGTTGGACAAATCTCGCTGATGAGAGTCCGCTCGGGCACGCTCAAGCCTGAGACGACGCTCTCGAATAGCCGCTCCGGATCAGATGAGAAGCTGGCGAAGATCGCCACGATGATCGGCAAGGAAACCGAACTCGTGGAATCTGCCCCGGCGGGGGACATCGTTGCCGTCGCCAAGCTTTCGGACACGGACACCGGCGACACACTTGCTCCGAAGAACAAGCCGGTCGCGCTTCCTCCCGTCGATCGACCTGAGCCCGTTCTCTCTACAGCAGTGACCGCGAAGACTCAGGCTGACGAAGACAAACTCGCGAACGCACTTCGCCGGATCCTCGCCGAGGATCCCGCTCTCCGCCTCGAACGCAACAGTGAGACGAAGCAAACACTGCTGTGGGGCATGGGCGAGATGCACCTCACGATCACGCTGGAACGGCTGCAGCGCAAGTTCGGTGTCGCGGTGGAGACGACCAAGGCCAAGGTGCCGTACCGTGAAACGATCGCCCGCTCGGCGCAGGCTGAGGGCAAGTACAAGAAGCAGACGGGCGGCCACGGACAATACGGCGTCTGCTTCCTCCGGGTCAGCCCGCTGCCGGGTGGCACCGGTTTCGAGTTCGTCGACGAGATCAAGGGTGGATCGATTCCCCGTCAGTTCATCCCGGCCGTCGAGAAGGGCGTCAGGGAGACCATGGCCGACGGAGGGATCCGCGGTTTCCCTGTTGTGGACGTCCAGGTCGCCGTCTACGACGGGAAGTACCACTCGGTCGACTCGTCAGAGATGAGCTTCAAGATGGCAGGACGCCTCGGATTCAAGGCTGCCATGGAACAGGCGGGTCCCATCATGCTCGAACCGGTATCCCGGCTCGAGGTCACGGTCCCTGCCGACTACCAGGGCGATGTGATGGGCGATCTATCGTCACGCCGCGGTCAGCTCCAGGGAACTGAGGCCGCCACCGGCGGACGGCAACTGATCACGGCTCTCGTGCCAACATCGGAGATCATGAACTACGCGATCGATCTGCGCTCCCTGACCCAGGGTTGGGGTCAGTTCAGCGCCGTTCACGCCCACTACCAGGAGATGCCATCACACATGGCGGATCAGGTGGTGAAGGAGTTGGAAGACGAGAAGTAGGGCAGCACTACGTGCTGCGTAGTCCGTAGCCCGTATCCCGTAGCCCGTATCCGAACAAACGGTGCGGTGGCGATTCAACTTCGTGGAGATATCACCAAATCACGGCAGCCACGTCGCGGTCCGACTCCAGTACGGAGTACGGACTACGGACTACGGACTACTTCGATCGCCATGCCATCCAGGAGGTCGTGCTCGCTCACAGTGACGCTCTCCACTCCGATCGCGGTCAGTGCAGCTTCCGCGAGGACCGCTCCTGCAAGGATCACCGGGGCACGCTTGGGGTCGAGAGATGGGATGGCGGCAGTCTCGGCGATGCTCAGATCAGCCAGGCGGTCGATCAGATTCCGGATTACCGTGATCGTCAGCACGGTTCCGTGGACGCGATCGCGATCGTAGTTCTCGAGGTCAAGGTTGATCGCCGCAAGGCTGGTGAACGTTCCGGCGACACCTATCGCACGCTCCGGGGCCGTCGGCAGAGAAATCCCACGGAGCATCTCAACGGAGGATACGCGCGCCGCGTCCACTTCCTCTTCTGAAGCAGGGCGGGATGACAGCGAGCGCTCGGTGAGACGCACCGATCCAATGTCGATGCTGGTCGCGTACGTCACCGCCCCGTTCCCGAACACGAACTCGGTCGATCCCCCTCCGATGTCGATCACAACGGTCGGCAACCGGCGGTCGATGGAGGCCGTGGCCCCGAGATATGCGAGCTCAGCCTCCTCTGCACCGGAGATCACTTCAGGCACCACTCCCAGGACCCGAGCGGCGCGTTCCATGAACTCGGCGCCGTCCTCGGCGTCGCGTGTCGCCGACGTTGCCACGGCTCGACGACGGCGTACATCGAGACGATCCATGATCGCTCCGTAGCGTTCAAGGACGTCGAGCGTGGCCGCCGCGTGCTCTTGATCGAAGCGCCTCGTTCGATCCACACCCGCTCCGAGTGCCGTGACCTCCACCTCACGGTGACGCTCCTTCCCGTCATCGACCACAAGCAGACGCATGGAATTGGTACCGATGTCGACGACACCGACGATCATCGCGGCTCGATCCATCCCGGATTCCTGACGGCAGTTCCATCCCCCGCATCGGCAACGCACGCGACCCCGCAGTCGAGTGGCTCGATCTGCGCTGCGGTCCACTCGCCGACCGGGTTGTCGTTGCCGGCAGCTGTGTCCGCGTAGTGCGCATGGAGACACTTCACGCCCGCTCCCGTGCCGCCGACCCCGCCTGTGGGCTGGTACCCCACGTATCCATCCGGGATCATCGCCTCTCGCGACGTGCGGTATCGCTCTGCAGCTGCAGAATGCCGGTCGACGAGAGCGGGATCGTTCGCGATCATCAGTTCGGCTTGACGAACCCCGCCCCCGGCTTCGACCCTCCCGATGCGTTTGGCGGCGAGCGGGCAGGTCAGCCAGTAGAGGGTCGGAAACGGCGTGTCGTCATCGAGAAGCGGAGGCACGGTGATAACGATCGGAAGACCGAGATGACAGCGAGCGGTGACGTCGATCGCCGAGCGAGGCGGGCGTCCGATCTGCGCCTGGACGACGCTGCGATCATCCATCGGTGTTGATGTCGTCCCCCGTGACGAAATCCCATACCCGTCGCCACCAGGGGCGCTCATCGGATCGCACAACCGGGTCGGGCGATGCATCGACGATCGGTGTCTCCCTGGGGGTGACAACGACGTAGCCGACCTCGCCGGGTCGCACGAGGCCGTACTGCTCGCGGGCGATTCGCTCGATCTCAGCATCGGTGCCGAGCATCTCGATGTCTTCGACCAGCACCTGGTTCTCGCGCTCCAGAGCCGCTAGTTGCTCCTGGGTGTGCTCGATCTGACGTTGCTGAGACACGAGTTGGCGGAAGGGAAAGATCCCCGAGACTGTGAGAGCGAGCGCTCCGAGCAGCACCACAGCCAGCACCCATCCCCAGCGTTGTCTCCTGGGTGGTGAGGTCTCCGTGGTGTGCTCAAGCGTTTCTGTCATCAATCCACCTTGAATGGTGCCCATCCGGCGAACCGGGCGTCGTCTCCGAGGTCGGCTTCGATCCGGAGAAGCTCGTTGTACTTCGCCGTCCGCTCTCCGCGAGCCGGGGCACCGGTCTTGATCTGCCCGGCGTTCGTGGCGACGGCAAGGTGAGCGATGTACGGATCCTCCGTCTCGCCCGAACGGTGGCTCACCATGCGGCCGTAGCCGTTGAGCGCCGCTGTGCTCATCGTGTGGAGGGTCTCGGAGAGGCTTCCGATCTGGTTGACCTTGATCAAGATCGCATTCGCCGCGTCCAGGTCGATCGACTTCATGAGGAACTCCTCGTTGGTGACGAGCAGATCGTCTCCTACGAGCTGAATCCGGCTGCCGAGCCGCTCTTTGAGGAGAACCCACCCGTCCCAGTCGGCTTCGTCGAGACCGTCCTCGATCGAGATGATCGGGTAGTCATCCACGAGTCCGGCAAGATGCTCGACCATCTCCTCCGAGGTGAGTTCCGCCCCTGAGAGTTGGTAGCGACCGGATTGGTGGATCTCACTCGCAGCGACGTCGAGAGCGATCGAGATCTCCTCGCCGGGCTTGTAGCCGGCGGACTCGATAGCTTCGATGATGATGTCAAGCACGGCGCGATCGTCGGGAAGGTCCGGGGCGAAGCCTCCTTCGTCACCGACATTCGTTGTCAGGCCGCGCCCTGCGAGCACCTTCTTGAGGGCGTGATACGTCTCGACACCGGCTCGCATCGCTTCCCGGTACGACGGCAAACCGCCGGGAACCAGCATGAACTCTTGAACGTCGACCGAGTTCGCAGCGTGCGCACCGCCGTTGAGAACGTTGAAGCACGGCGTCGGCAGAAGCCGACCGTCGGTCCCCCCGAGATACCGGTACAGGGGCAGCCCGACGGCCTCTGCAGCGGCGCGCGAGACCGCAAGCGATACGGCGAGAATCGCGTTCGCACCAAGGTTCGCCTTGTTGGGCGTGCCGTCGAGATCGAGCATGATCTGATCGACGCGTTCCTGACGAGTGGCATCGACCCCGAAAAGAGCGGGGGCGATTCGCTCATTCACGTTCTCGACGGCCTGTAGAACACCCTTACCGCCATAGCGTTCACCGCCGTCCCGAAGCTCGACGGCCTCGGCTGCGCCGGTTGAGGCGCCGGACGGCACGATCGCCCAACCGGTGGCGCCGCCGGACAGTGTCACCTCGGCTTCGACCGTCGGGTTTCCGCGCGAGTCAAGGACCTCGCGAGCTGTGATGGTCTCGATAAGAGTCATGGATCGTTCCTTTCGGGATTGAGGGTAAACAAGGATTCGGTTTCGGTCGCGGATAGTTCGGTCTTCGCCACGTCCCACAGATGGTCGAGTTCGGGAAGATCAAGGTCGCGAAGTCGCCTGCCGGCTTCTCGGGCGAGGCGTTCCACAACTCGAAATCGTGCGGCGAAGGTGTCGTTGGTACGGGAGAGGGCGATCTCGGGATCGACGTCGAGATGTCTGGCCAGATTGACGACGGCGAAGAGGAGATCGCCGAGTTCGGCCGTGGCGAGGTCGCGATCGTATCTCACGATGTGGAGCTCTTCGAGTTCCTCGCTCACTTTGGCGAACACGGGTTGGTCATCCGGCCAGTCGAAACCCACCGCTGCGACGCGCCGCTGAATCTTGTCGGCTCGCGCGATCCCAGGCAAGGCCACCGGCACGTCGTCCATGAGGGACTCGCGTCCCTTCTCCGCGTTCTTCAGTTCCTCCCAATTCGCGAGGACCTCTCCAACTTCGGTGGCGACGACATCTCCGAACACGTGGGGATGGCGATCGACGATCTTGCGCCGGATCCCTTCGGCCACCTCATCGACGTCAAAGGCACCGGCCTCAGCGGCCAGACCGGCATGGAAGACGATCTGGAGGAGCAGATCGCCGAGTTCTTCTTCGAGGAGAAGATAGTCGCCGAGGTCGACGTCTCCTGCCGGAGCGTCGACGGGTAGTGCGCTGATCGCGTCGACGGTCTCGTAGGTCTCCTCAATGAGATGGCTGACGAGAGTGTGGTGTGTCTGCTTCGCGTCCCACGGGCATTCCCTTCGCAGAATCCGATTCGTGGCAACGAGTCCCAACCAGCCCACGTCGGCAGCCGGGACGAAGAGCGTCGACCGGGGACCGGTATCGGCTCTCGGAAGATCGCCGATGGTCATCTCCGCAATCCCGGCATCATCGTCGCCAAGCCGTTCGAGCATCGTCACCGTGAACGAGTCCGGCAGAACTCGCCCGAGGGCCAGAGCAACGTCCCCTGCGACAAGTGATGCGTCGATCTGGGTGATCAGCGACGGAAGATGGAGGGGCAACGGATTCGGAAGCGCTCGAGCGTCGAGGATCTGAAGGCCGTCGGCGATCGGATCGATGCCAACAGCCACACAAGCAAGATCGATGAACGACTCCCCGGGAACAACCGCACAAGGGATCTCTACACGAGCTGCCTCAGCCACCAGTCTCGTGGCCGCCCGCTCCCCGACAACAGCGCTACCGGGGACGGCGTAGACGACGGCGCCGGTCCGGGCTGCGGTGATGACGCGGTCGGCGATGGCGTCGTAGACGGCATCGAAATCACGGGCAGCCTCGTACAAATCATCGCACGTGACAACGGCCCGCATGTCCGCCAGTTCGGAGGATGCAGGGTGATCGAGAGTCCGCACGATCACAGTCGTAGCAGGATCCATCATCCGGTCGACGTCATCCCGACGGAGTCGATCGAGTCCTGCTGGACCCAATCCGATGATCGAGATCCGGCCGGTCATCCAGTCGGCGGGGGAAGAATGCCGTATGCGTCGTGTTCCCACGTGCCTATCTGCGAACTCACTGCGATATCGGCCGAGCTGATCGCATCGTTGAACCATCCGGTCCACAGCTCATTGACGAAGCTCGGGTGCAGATATGCCAGCGGATCGGAGAGGAGTTCGTCGAATGTCGCGGGCTCCGTTCGCTCATCAACGATGATGAGGTGCCACCCGAACTCGGACGGAACCGGCTCGGTCAATTCACCAAGCGGCGCTGTGGCGGACGCTGTCGAGAACTCTGGAACGTATCCACCTGCCGGGGAGGGGCAGGGAAGCTGGCCACCGAGACTGGCAGTGTCGACTGAGACCTCGGCTACGACCGCAGCGAAATCCTCTCCGGCATCGATACGGGCCTTCGCCGCCTGGGCCTCATCCTGCGTCTCGGTCAGGATGTGACGGGCACAGACCTCGACCAGCATCAACGGTTGGTTCTCATAGACATCGGTGAGATACTCGACGTCATTGACAAGCTCTGCAGTGACCTCATCCTTGATGATGAACTGCTCGGCAACGGCGGCGACCGTCGCGTCCGTGCGGTCTTCGGTATTCGCAACGTTGGCGAAGATCTCCGCTTCTTCAGGAGTTGGATCGGCGATCTTCGCTGCCACGGCTTCGGGATCGTCCAGGCCGGTCAGCCCGAAGTCGTCGTGGGCAGCGTTCTTCTGAGCCTCGAAGAAGATCAGGTTCGTGAGATCGGCGCGATACTCGTCAGCGTTATAGCTCGAGTCCTCGGAGAAACTCGTTCTCAACGCCAGAACCGAGGCATCATCGATTGTTGCATCGTCGACGGTGGCAACGACGGCCGAGTTCGAGCATGCGGTGGCAACGACTGCGGCAGCCGCAGCGAAGAGCAGGGTTCTCGTGGAAAGACGCATGTGTGTATCCGGGTCGGGTAGACGCAGTCTACGGGAGCGGTGCCGTCATCGAGTCACCCCGACACAGCTCGCTCAGCGAGCACCAACCCGCCGGCTATACCCGAGCGATCGCCGAGTTCCGGTGCCACGAGGAAGCTTCTCGCTCCGTCGCCGAGGGCGGGTACATCGACATAGCCGCCGAGCGACTCGAGCATCTGCCGTCGTGTGGCGTCGAGTAGCCCCGGAATGCCCATCACTCCGCCGCCGAGAATGATCCGTTCCGGAGAGACGGTCAGCACAAGATTCGCCATCGCGTGGCCGAGTACGTATGCCTCGAACTCGACGGCGTGTTCGGTATCGGTGCCGAGGTCCTCGGCAGGTCGACCCCACCGCTCGGCCAGAGCCGGACCCGCAGCAAGGCCTTCAAGGCAATCTCCGTGGAATGGACAGCACCCCGGGAACGGATCCTCGGGATGTCGCGGGACCCTGAGATGGCCCACTTCTGGATGGACGAGACCGTGCATGGGATCTCCGTTGACCAACCCTCCCCCACCGATACCAGTGCCGACGGTGATGTACAAGAACGTTTCGAGACCACGGCCCGCCCCCCAACGGCCTTCCCCGAGGGCGGCGCCGTTGACATCGGTGTCGAACCCGATCGGGACACCGAAAGCCCGGCGAAGCGGAGCGACAACGGCTGCTCCGGTCCATCCGGGCTTGGGAGTCGCCCGGACCGAGCCGTAGGTCGTTGACGAGGGATTCAAATCGAGCGGTCCGAACATGGCCATGCCGATCGCGTCGAGCGGGCCGTGTTGAGAGAGGAAGGAGATCACTCGACCGATCGTCTCCTCGGGCGTTGTCGTGGGAATCGTGACCACGGCCCGGAGATCGTCTGGAACACTCCCGACGGCACACACGAATTTCGTCCCGCCGCCCTCGATGCTGCCGAAGAGTGCCATGGGAAGACGGTAGTCAGTAGTCAGTAGTCAGTAGTCAGTAGTCGGTAGTCGGTAGTCAGTAGTCGGTAGTCGGTAGTCGGTGAGCTATAACCGAATGTTGTGGATGACCAGGTTCGGATAGAAGGGCGGCGTACCCTTCCAAATCGTAAGCAAACGATTCCGCCGATGATTGGTCGGCGGGGAAGGAGTACGCCTGATGT
>JAUXCV010000475.1 GCA_030618675.1 Acidimicrobiia bacterium
CACCTTTGAACAAGATGAGGGTGTAGATGCGGGCGAAGACGCCGGTCAACCACCAGCGGATCCAGTAGACCATGACGGCACTCTACGCCGACTCGCTCCCCCGTCTGGTCTTCGCCCACGCACCACAGGCGTCTGGCGTAGAAAACCGTCGGAATCGTGCCGTTTTCTACGCTGGAGTCCTTCAGTTGGTCCGAACGGTGAGCAACCCGTCTCGGATGGCTCGAGCGCGGTCGGACGTGAGCATCTCGAAGCGCACGATGTCGTCAACCGTTGGGCCGACGCGCATCGTCAGAGTCGACGGCATTTGCACCATCGCACCGAAGCGGCCGGCCACGCGCACCACGCGGTTGGCGTCGCCGCCGAGGCGATCCTCGACGATTCGGGATACGGCCATGGCCAGCGTGGCGGTGCCCTGGAGGATCATCCCGGGGAGGCCGGCAGCTTCGGCAACGGCGACATCGGTGTGTATCGGATTCCAGATGCGGGCAGACTCGGCGTACTCGACGGAGGCATCGGCAGTGACGGGAATCGGGATATCGATGAAATCGTCGTCCGTCGACACCGGTGGAAGGACCGGTCGGCCCTCCTTGACGGAGCGATCACCTCCGACGACCTCCAGGCCCCGGTAGACCAAACCGAACCACGTGGTCGCTACGGGTGCGCGCTCGTCGTCCACGGTTTCGAGCAGCACCAGTTGGTAGGCGCCGGATCGGCGGGTCTCGATCGCAGCGATGGTTGCCATCGTCGTCACCTGCATCCCGGCGCTGATGGGTTGGTGCAAGGTCAGGTCATGGGTGGCGTGAACACCTTTGAACAGATCTCCGGGTGTCAGATCGGTCGGAAGATGGCTGGAGTCCAGGAAGACCGGCCACTCGAAGCACACCGGGAAAAGGGGGTGTGCGGTCGGGCCACGATGGTCCGGTGTGTGGGGAGGGCCCCCAACGAACGCGCCGTATGCGGCGATCCACGGGGCGTCGATCTCGTGGGCGAGCGGCTCGCCCGTTCGCCCGACGATGTCAGATGAGATCGGCATATCCCCATGCTATTCCAGGCGTCTGGCGTAGAAAAGTGACGGAATCGTGCCGTTTCCTACGCTGGAGTCCTTCAGTCGGTCCAGATGGCAGCGATGATGTCGAGGACGGACTGTGGGTCGTCGACGAGTTGGCGCCACGTGAAGCGATAGACGGTCCATCCGAGAGCGTGGGCCCGGTTCTGTTTCTCGCGGTCGCGCTGGAACGACACGGGGTCCATGTGCCACCCTTCGCTGTCGGTCTCGATCAGGGACAGGCGAGTCGGGTAGGCGAAGTCGAATCGCCCGACGAAGTCGCCTGCGGGCGCGAACAGCCGGTACTGCGGATCCGGCATCGGGAACGGTGATGGGCCAACGACGGCCCGGAAGAGGTCCTCGAGGTCGCTTTCGGTGATGGTGTTCCATATGAGGCGTTCCTCGACGAGAGGTCGGATGGTGCCTACGCCGGTTCGTCCCGGCCGGGCGACCCTTGCGATGAAGCACCGGACCTGCCATGCAGTGAAGAACTTCTTCCGAAGTCCTGTGTCGAGACACCGTTCAACGAAGCGAGGCGACGCCGATGCTCCGAGATCAACCACGGTACGGATCGCAGTCGTGACGGGAATCCCGTCGATCGCGACGATGTCGCTTTCGAGAAGGTCCTTCGACTCATGGACGGTGAACGGCTGTCGGTGAACTCGTTGATG
>JAUXCV010000429.1 GCA_030618675.1 Acidimicrobiia bacterium
CCCCAGCTTCAGAACGGCAACCCGAGGGACTTCGTCAGGAACTCCATGAATCCGGTCGCGTTCCGGTTCATCCCGGCGTACTGCTCGAGGAAATCCGGAGCGGTCGCGGTCTTTCTCGAGAGTCTGCCGGTCGCGATGAAGTCCTTGCGCTTGAGGTCCTCGACGAGCGGATGATCCGGCGGGAATCCGCGCGGCGGGCGCTTCAGCGCTTCTCCTTCGAGCGTGTAGGTGGAGGCGAAGTCGGGATTGCTCATAGCCCGCATCCAGTCCTTCGGCTGATCGACGATCGCCTCGCGAATGGCGAGGGCCGACTGACCGTCGGGCCGCCAGATCCCGACTCCGGCGAAGCTTCCGGCCGGATCGAGATGGAGGTAGAACGCTGGAGCGTGGACGTCCCTCGCTGCTTCATGTCGAAACTGGATCCCGAGATGCGTCTTGAACGGCGTCTTGTCCTTCGAGAACCGGGTGTCTCGGTAGATACGGAACAGGGACCCGCCGACGGTGCCGTCATCTGCCACGAAGTGCGGGCTGATCTCATGAAGGTACGGCTCGAAGTCCCGGATGAACTGGAGACCGGCATCCTTGACATACTGCTCGTAACGGTCCTTGTGATCCGCGAACCACTGTCGATCGTTGTTCTCGGCGAGGTCGTTCAGGAAGGTGAAAAGCGCTGGACGGAACGAACGGGGTGTTGATGCCATTGCATCAACATATCAACAGGCGGGGCCGGATGGAAGAGTCTTGATTGCCCGGGTCAGTCGGATGGCCGGGGAGCGTGGATCTCGATCGTCTGAGTGGTGATCAATCCGTCTCCGACGAGGTCCTGGACCCTGGGCAGCACCGCGTTGATCTTCTCGACGGTGTCAACAGCTTCGATCACCATGGGAAGATCCTCGCACAGGCGAAGAACGTGCGTTGTGTGCAGGACCGCCGAACTGCCGTACCCGGCTACACCGCGAAGAATCGTGGCGCCGGCGATCTCTGCATCTCGCAGAGCGTCGACAACCGCCTCGGCCAGTGGAAGACCGCCTTCCCGATCACCCTCACAGATGATGACCCGAAGCAATCGGCCTTCTGCAACGCTGTCCATGGAACTCATCCTAGGAGCCGAAGGAGCAAGCCGCTGAGACGTGCTCTCCAGTCGCGCAGCACACCCCTACACCCATCCCCCAAAGATGAACCCGCCCCCCACAGCGACGACACCCGCAACGAGGGGAACAGCCAGATTCTCGGCTGCCCGTCGCATCCCGGACCGTCCGCCCGACTCGGCAGCGAGAACGGTCTCAACCATCCAGGTCGAGAAGGTCGTGTATCCGCCCAGGAACCCGACCCCTCCCGCGAACAGTGCAAGGTCGGGCACGGACCGGCCTGCGGTGATGCCGAGAAGCACTCCGGCTGCGAACGCACCCGTGAGATTCACAACGAGCGTGCCGATGGGGAACGTCGTCCGCCATCGGCGTTGAACGACTCCGGACACCCCGTATCGGGCGAGCGCACCGAGAGCCCCCAGAACACCGACGAGCAACCAGGTCATCGGGACCCCCCGGTCCGAATCCCGATCAGCGCGGCCGCGAAGCCCGCCCCGATCATGCCGATCGGGTACATAACGCCAAGCCAGAGATCCCCGGCCCGGAGCAGTTCGAAGACTTCGGCAGAGAAGAGGGAGAAGGTGGTGAACGCACCGAGGATGCCGACCCCGGCGAACGGGATCACGAGGGGAGACGAACGCGATTGGCCGGTGTGCCATGCGATCAGGAAGCCAAGGAACAGCGACCCCGTCACGTTGACGAAGAACGTGGCCCAGAGAGGATCGAATCCACCCGCCACAACGATCTCGCCCGTCACACCACGCAACACCGCACCGATCGCGCCTCCGGCAGCCACCGCGGCTCGGCGGCGCCCGGTGATAGACATAGATGTGCGTGGTAGATCGGTCACGGAGAG
>JAUXCV010000081.1 GCA_030618675.1 Acidimicrobiia bacterium
GTGCCAGTCCGCGCCGTCACGTGCGAACCAGAAATCCCAAACCCAGTCGTCTTCCAGGATCAGAGCCATCAGCCAACTCCTATCAGCCCTTGACGCCGGACGATGCCACCCCCTGGACGAACTGTCGCTGGAAGATGAGGAAGATGATCAGAAGGGGCAACGTCATCATCACGGTGTAGGCCATGATGTCTCCCCAGGCAACAGGAGGCGTCGTCTTGAACACCCCGATGCCAACCGGCAGCGGCCGAACACCAACACCTCTGGTCACCATCGAGGGCCAGAGGTACTGCCCCCAGGAGAACAGGAATCCGAGGATCGCCACGGTCGCGTAGGCGGGCTTCGCAAGCGGTGCGACCACCCGCACGAAGACCTGCATCGGACCCGCCCCGTCGATCCGGGCCGCTTCCTCGAGCGACTTCGGGATGCCAAGGAAGAACGTATAGAAGAGGAAGATGAACAGCGGATTCGCGATGAACGGGAGGATCTGGATCTGATACGTGTCGAGCCATCCGACCTCGGCCCCCATGAACAGAAGAGGCACGGCGAGCGCCTCGAATGGGATGATGATGAGAGCAATGACGATCGCGATGATGACCTTCTTGCCTCTGAACTGCAGTCTTGCAAGCGCATATCCAAAGAGGCTGTTCACGACCAACCCGAGACCGACGATGAACCCCGAGATGATCATCGAGTTCATGAAGACACGCGGGAACTGCGCCCGATCGATCGCGTCTGCGTAGTTCTCGAGACCGACGAACGGTTGCGGAATGAACGCCTGGAGCGAATCGCTGTTCGCCAGTACCTGATCATCAGCCTTGAACGACGACGAGACCATGTAGATAAGGGGGAACAGGAAGAGGACGGCGAGAGCGATCATGACGGCGTAGAGCACCCATCGCCAGATCGGGTTGGACTTGACGCCGCTCGAAACGTCACTCTTCGCGGATCTGGTGGCCGTCGTCATACCTCACCCTCCTCTCTCAGGAATCTTCGCTGGAACAGCGTGAGGCTGAGCACGATCACGAAGAAGATGACGGCGATAGCCGAACCCCTCCCGATGTTCTGCCGGCTGTACCCGATGTCGATCATGTGAACCATGGCGGTTCGAGTGCTGTCCAGTGGACCGCCCGGCGCGTTGGGCATCAGCGTCGGCTGATCGAACAGCCGCATCGCGAGAATCGTCGTGACGGTGAGGACGAAGATGAGCTGGTTCCGAATACCAGGCAGGGTGACACTCCTGAATTGCTCCCACGTGCTCGCTCCGTCGATCGAAGCAGCCTCGTAGAGCTCGGTGGGTACGTCCTGGAGTGCGGCGAGGAGGATGATCATCTGAAAGCCGACACCCTGCCAGACCGACACGATGATGATCGCCGGCATCGCCCACATCGTCGAGTTGAGCCAGTCGGGGGTGAAGTTGCCGAAGGTGATCAACTCGAGGGCAGCGTTGACAAGTCCATTGGCGTTGAACAGCAATACCCAGATCGTGGCCGCAGCGGCCATGACGACCGTCACGGGTGTGAAGAAGATCGTTCGGAAGGCGACTCTCCCCCTGAGTCTCTGATTCACCAACACGGCGAGGAACAACGCCAGTGCCGTTTGGAACGGCACCACGAAGATCGAGAATCGGGCGTTGTTCCAGATCGACTTCCAGAACAGCCCATCGGTGAGTTGACCGACATAGTTGTCAAGACCGATGAACTTGGTTGGCAGCGGCGAGATGAGTCGTTGGTTCGTGAAGGAGAATCCAATCGCCAGAACGAACGGTACGACGATGAAGAGGACCAGCAGGATTCCGGCGGGGAGAAGGAACAGCCACGCCGCTCGCGCCTCTGTCTGACGCGCTGTTCCTCGGTTCCTCGAAGACGGAGACCCCGTGCTCGATCCAGTCTCGGCTGAGTCGACGGTCGTCACAAGGCCTCCCTGCTCATTCGGTCGGCGTACGGATGGGGATGGGAGGGGGACGAACCCCCTCCCATCAGATGGTCAGTTCAGCGTCACGGAGCCGGATATCCGTCGTTGTCGTCAACATCGGCATCGATCGCCTTGGCTGCGGCATCGAGCGTGGATTGAACGTCTGCGCCCAGCAGGATCTTGTCCATCGCACCCCAGAACTCGGATGTCACGGTCGGATACCCCGGCGTCACCGGTCGCGGAACCGCGATGTCGGGAGCGCCATCGAGCTGTTCCTTGAACAGCACGAGTGCTCCTCCCTCGGCGTAGTTCGGGTTCTTCGCGAGTGCCGACTTGGTCGCAGGGACCGCGCCGTTGGCTTCCGTGATCTTCAGCACCGTGTCATCCGCAACGGCGAATTCGAGGAACTTCCATGCGGCGTCGCCGTCGCTGTTCGCCGACGTGACGGCCCAGGCCCACGAACCCATGCCGGTCCTCGTGCCCTTCCCGAAATCGGGGAGCGGCAGCAAGACCAGGTCGTCGCCGACCGTTTCCTTGTAAGTGTTGAACATCCAGTGGCCGACCCACGACAACGGAGATTCCTTGTTGAGGAACACCGAATCGTCCGTTGCCTGCATTGCGATGAGGCCGTCGTTGGCCCACTTCTGGAAGAGGGTCATCGCCTCGGCAGCCTCGCTCGAGTTGATCTTGCCGTCGGCCTTGAGCGAACCGCGGTCAATCAGATCGGCACCGGCCGACTGGATGATCGGGCTGAAGCCGTAGGTCATCCATTCACCCTGCGTACCGTAGAAGATCTTGATATCGAGAGGATGCTCGTAGCCCGCCGCTTGCAGGTCCGTCAGGATCTTCTCGAACTCCTCCGTTGACCATGCATCCCCGGCGTTCGCAGGAATCCGTGCTCCGACCTCATCGAGCGCCGACTTCCAAGCCCACAGGCCGAGCCCGGAGTCGAACGTGCCGATGCTGTAGAGACTGTCGTTGTACGTGCCACCCTGGATGATCGACGGCAGCAGATTGTCTTTGACATCGTCGGTGATGCAGTCATCGAGGTGGACGATGCTCCCGGCCCAGGCGAAGTTCGCAAGGGTCGGACCATCGAAGTCGATGATATCGGGAAGATCCCCTGCCGCTGCCGCGGCGTTGACAGCGTCGGTGTATCCGGCCTCAGGAACCTGGGTCAGTTCGACCGTTACGCCCGCCCCAGAGGCATTGAAATCCTCGATCAGCTCGACGTAGGCGGTGGCTTCCGAGCCTTCATGTACCCAGACGGTGAGTGTGCCATCGTCGATCGTGCCATCGCACGCCGCTCCCACGCCTCCACCGCCGGAGCTGCACGCAGCAGCAACCATCAGCAGACCGATGATGGGAATCAACCATTTGATCCGTGTCTTCATAGCATTCCTTTCCTTCCTCGCTTGCTTCTCCTACGGGCTCCCGGCGGTCTCGCGCACAACGAGTTCCAGGGGCATCTCTTCGCAGACCTCGCCGCTATCCGGTGCGGCAATTGCGTCGATAAGCATCTCTGCCGCCCGCCGTCCCGATTCCTCGAGCGGCTGGCGAACGGTGGTCAGTCCGGTGCATGCGCTCATCTCAACGTCGTCGAATCCGACAACGGAGAGATCACCGGGAACATCGAAGTCGAGTCGATGAGCCGCATCCATCACACCCATTGCCTGGGTGTCCGAGGCGGCGAAGACGGCGGTCGGACGATGATCCAGCGTCAGCATCGCACTTGCAAGCGTACGCGCTTCGGCCCGACCGTGGGGTCCCGTCATGATCAGTGCGTCGTCGACCTCAAGACCCGATGCGGCGAGCGCATCGGAGTATCCGCGATGGTGGAGAGCGCTCGACGTGAACCCGAACGGATTGTCCTCCGAATCCCCAACGAACCCGATCCGCTCATGGCCGAGGTCGATCAGGTACTTCGTCGCAAGCAGTCCTCCCTCGCGATGGTCAACGATGAGACGGGAGAAACCGGGGATGTCGACCTCGATGAACACGACCGGTGTCCCGACGCTGCGAAAGGCGTCAAGTTCGGCCGGCGACGGTCTGAGTCCAATGACCACGGTCCCCATCGGTGGATGGCTCCCGGTCAGGAGGTCGAAGTGTTCCACACGATGCTGCGGGTTCTCAACGTCATAGAGCGAGAGAGGGAACGGTGATTCCCGCAAGCCTTCGACGAGTCCTCGGACACGCTGGACGGCCGATGGGTGTGTGAGGAACGGCACGACGGCGCCGATCGTCATCGTTCGACCGTATGCGAGACCCTGGGCGATTGCGCTCGGCCGGTAGTTCAGATCATGGATCACGGCCTCAACACGAGCCCTCGTGGTGGCCGCTACTGCGGCGGAGTTGTTGACGACCCGCGAAACGGTTGGAGCAGAAACTCCCGCTGCTTCTGCGACTTGTGTGATGGTCACCGGACGTGACCGGGCGGCGGATTCGATAGCAACCACTGAAAGCGCTTTCTGAAATCGGTTTCAGCGTATGTCACCGACCGATGACTGTCAACCGATTCCCAATCATGGGCCTCGGTCGCCGGAAGGCTTGGGAAATCCGGCGACTGGATCTCCTTGCGGGCGAACCGCCCTGCTCTATCCTCTTGTGTTCCATGTCAACGCCATGCACACTCTTCGAGAAGATCTGGAACGATCACATCGTCCGATCCGATGCCGACGGCACCGACCTGCTCTTCGTGGACCTCCACCTCATCCACGAGGTGACCTCCCCCCAGGCCTTCGAGGCGCTTCAGATGGCAGGGCGTCCGGTTCATCGACCCGATCTCACGCTCGCGACCATCGACCACGGCGTCCCCACCGCCGATCGGGAATTGGGCATCCTCGATCCGCTCTCGAAGAAGCAGATCGATACGCTAATCGCGAACTGCGATCGCACCGGCGTCCAACTGTTCGACATCGACGACCCGCGGTCAGGGATCGTCCACGTGATCGGACCCGAGCAGGGTCTGACGCAACCTGGAACCACGATCGTGTGCGGCGATTCGCACACGGCGACCCACGGCGCCTTCGGCTCACTGGCGTTCGGCATCGGGACCTCGCAAGTCGAGCATGTCCTCGCCACCCAAACGCTGCCGCAACCCATGCCGAAGTCGATGTCGATCACCGTCGACGGCGATCTCCCGTCCGGTGTAACGCCCAAGGATGTGATCCTCGGCGTCATCGCCCGAATCGGATTCAACGGTGGAGGCGGGCACGTCATCGAGTACCGGGGATCGGTCTTCGAGCGGATGTCGATGGAAGGCCGGATGACGGTATGCAACATGTCGATCGAGGCCGGTGCGCGAGCCGGAATGATCGCTCCCGACGCCACGACGTTCGCGTACTTGCAGGGCCGACCATACGCTCCGACCGGCGACGATTGGGGTGCCGCCGCGGAGTACTGGCGCACACTCTCCACCGATCCCGGGGCCTCGTTCGACACGGAGTTCACGTTCGACGGCGCCGGTTTCGCTCCGTACGTTTCGTGGGGAACGAACCCATCGCAGACCATTCCTGTGGACGAGACCGTCCCTGATCCTTCGTCGTTCGATGATCCTCTTGAGCGTGATGCCACCGGACGCGCCCTCGACTACATGGATCTCGCACCCGGAACACCGATGGTCGAGATCGACATCGACGTCGTGTTCATCGGGTCGTGCACCAACGCGAGAATCGAGGACCTCCGCGCCGCTGCGGCCATCGCCGAGGGGCGGAAGGTCGCCGACGGTGTTCGATCCCTGGTCGTTCCCGGTTCCGGATTGGTGAAACTCCAGGCAGAGAGTGAGGGCCTCGACCGTGTGTTCCTCGACGCCGGATTCGAATGGCGCGACGCTGGATGCTCGATGTGTCTCGCTATGAACCCCGACGTTCTCCAGCCGGGCGAACGATGTGCGTCAACGTCGAACCGGAACTTCGAAGGCAGGCAGGGCCGTGGGGGCCGGACCCATCTGGTCAGTCCGGCCATGGCCGCCGCTGCCGCTGTCGCAGGCCACTTCGTTGACGTCCGGGAGTGGTCCAGATGAAACCCATCAACGTCATCTCGGGGCAGATGGCCCCGCTCCCCCGCGCCAACGTCGACACGGACCAGATCATCCCGGCGCAGTTCCTCAAACGCGTGGAACGATCCGGATTCGGACCGTTCCTCTTCTGGGAGTGGGTCCACGACGCCGAGGGCGAGTTGGACCCGGAGTTCGTGATCAATCGTCCCGAGTACGCCGATGCGCAGGTTCTGGTGTCGGGTCCGAATTTCGGTTCCGGGTCATCGCGCGAGCACGCCCCCTGGGCGCTGGAGGACTGGGGGTTCCGGGCGATCATCGCCCCATCATTCGCCGACATCTTCCGGGGGAACTGTCACAACGTTGGACTGCTCCCGATCGTGTTGACCGATGACAAAGTCGCTCAACTGTCGGCACTCGCTGAAGACCCGTCCAACGAGGTCACGATCGATCTCGCCGCCCAGACCGTGTGCTCGGGTGTTGTCCACGCCGTGTTCAACATCGACCCGGGAATCAAACACCGCCTCCTGAACGGCCTCGACCCCATCGCTCTGACACTGGCACATTCGGATGAGATCGAGAGATTTGAACGGTCGAGGCCGGCCTGGAAGCCGAGCTTGTAGACCACAGACCACAGACCACAAGGACTCTGCCTGAGCTACTCGGCTACCCGGCTACTCCGCTACTCCGCTACGTTGTTCCCAACATGCATCGCCCCACGCGACAGGAACAAGCACAGGCCATTCTCCAGCGGAAGGCCCGGACGCTGGCATCGCAGATCCTCGGGCACCGGGCGACCACCGCCGACGACTTCGGCCATGCGTTCTCGCTCGAACGGATCGACATCATCTCCGAGATTCCGGATCGCGAAGCGTTGCTTGCTCTCGGCCTCAACCGTGTCGGTCCTCGCGATGGCATCTACGTTCTCGAGGACGCCGACGGATTTCGTGTCTATGCCCAGGAGCGTGGAATCCCCGTCCGAGAACGAACCGGTCTCACGTTCGACGAGGCTCGAGATGGTGTCATCGACGAACTCGTGCTGCTGAACGGCATCCCGTTCAGCGTGTGAAGACCTCGTCGCCGACCGATACTTCGACCGGTCGGTCGATGTGGTCGGCCGACAGGATGAACCCCCGGGTCCCGGTCGATAGGAATGCGAGATGTTCCGCGATCTCCTCGCGCTGGAGAACGGTCTCGCTCTTGAGCAGGTGAGAGGTGAATCCGGGGCACGCCAGCGCCGGCATCGGC
>JAUXCV010000441.1 GCA_030618675.1 Acidimicrobiia bacterium
GTGCCAGGAGGAAGTCCTTCCTCAGCACAGGGATCGACACGGCATCCCGGACCTGCGCCAGATCGTCGAGCGAGCCATCGAAATGCTTGGGCTCGGTGAGCACGCTGATGGCGTCGGCACCTGCGCTCTCGTAGATCTTCGCCTGAGCGACGGCATCGAGGCCGGCGGCCAGCACGCCTCTCGACGGCGATCGGCGTTTCACTTCGGCAACGATCGCCAAACCACTTCCCTGCAAGGCAGCCGCGAACGGTTGCACCGCAGGAAGCGAGGTCGAGGCCTGGCGGTACATGGGGCCGCATCCCATGAGGTCGTCGGCGCGGGATCTCGCGTCGCGGAGAATCTGATCGAGCATCAGCGGATTCTACGACCCCTGCCGCTCGCGCAGGTAGCCGATGAGGCTTTCGACCTGCTCATCGGTGAGGCGATCGGCGAAAGCAGGCATCGCTCCTGGGCCCACACCGATCACGCCGGCGATCTGCTCATCGGTCAGGGTCGCGGCATCTGACCCCGGACCCAGAGGCGGCCCCACGCCGCCGGCGAGGTCGCTCCCATGGCAGTGGGCGCACGTGACTCCGAAGAGATCGGCTCCGTACTTTCCTTCCGACGCGTCGCTGCACCCTGCCACGACGACGCCGACGAACATCACGATGACAACGACACCACGCATCAGATGAGTATGCCCGCGCGCTCGATGTAGCGGATCAACGGATCGGCGTCTGCGTGGCGATCTGGTGCATGCCTTTCTTTTCTCCCTCCTCTCCTCACTGGGGAGTCCGGCCACCAGGCCGGGAAGGGGGGGGAGAGACGGCTCCGACCGGACCTGCTCGACCCCCTCCGCCGCCCTGCGGGCGGCACCTCCCCCTGAGGGGGAGGAAGAGAATCGGGCAGGAAGAAGATAGGAAAGGAGGGGTCTATCCGCCGATGTTCCAGGGAGTGCAAGGGGCAGTGAGGGCCGGTCAGTGCAGGTGGGGGGCTGCTGCGATCGCGGCTAGCACCGCTGCCGCCTTGTTCACGCATTCGTCGTACTCGTTGGCCGGGACGCTATCGGCAACGATGCCGGCGCCCGCCTGCACCCATGCACGGGTTCCATCCGAGATCATCGTGCGGAGTCCGATCGCGGTATCGAGATTGCCGGCGAAATCGATGTAGCCGATCGCACCCGCGTACGGGCCCCGGGCCGTAGGTTCAAGATCGTCGATGATCTCCATCGCCCGGATCTTCGGCGCCCCGGTAACCGTTCCGTGGGGGAACGTAGCCCGCAGCACATCGACCGGGCCCAGTCCCTCGCGCAACGCACCGGAGACCCCTGAGACGATGTGCATCACGTGCGAGTACCTCTCGACGACCATGAGATCGTCGACCGTGATAGTTCCGAATTCGCAGACCCGTCCCAGGTCGTTCCTCGCCAGGTCGATCAGCATGACGTGCTCTGCCCGCTCCTTCGGATCGGCGAGGAGTTCCTCTTCGAGAGCCGCGTCGGCTTCGGGGTTCGCTCCCCTGGGGCGAGTCCCTGCGATGGGGCGACTGAACGCGATCCGGTTCCGGACCCGGGTCATGAGTTCGGGCGAGGATCCCGCGATCGAGATCGAACCGTGTCTCACGAAGTACATGAACGGGGACGGGTTGACGAGTCGCAGCGCGCGGTAGACGGCGAAGGCGTTCCCATCGAACTCCACATCGAAGCGGATCGATGGGACGATCTGGAAGGCATCCCCGGCGTTGATGTGCTCGATCGCCCGACGGACCTCTGCGTGGAACGCCTCCGGACTCGTATTCGCATGGGACGGCGCTATCTCGTTGAACGCCGGACGGGCTGCAAGGAAACGGGTAGACACCCGCTCCAGTCGCTCGACGTCGCTTGCGATGGCTTCCACCGCTTCGTCGTAGGC
>JAUXCV010000208.1 GCA_030618675.1 Acidimicrobiia bacterium
ATTCCGAGATCTGCCATGACGGCGACCGCGGAAGGATTGACTTCGTCACCGGGAGCGGAACCGGCGCTCTGGACAACGACCCGACCCGCACCGTGGTAGTCGAGGAGGCCTGCCGCCATCTGTGATCGGCCGGCATTGTGGACACAGACGAAAAGAACTGAGGGTCTCGACATGTCGCTCCCGGATCGTTCGGTCTGAGAGTGAGCGTAGCCAGGGGACAGTAGATCAGTAGATCAGTAGATCAGTAGCGGAGTAGCGGAGTAGCGGAGTAGCAGAGGAAGAAGAACATTGAGCGGAACGGGCAAGCCTTCGCGGGATACGGGATACGGGATACGGGATACGGGATACGGACTACGGTCCTCCTCATGGACAGGTCGACACGGAACGGGATCGCGTTCGCTCTTCTTGCTGCCGTCTTCTGGGGGGTCAGCGGGGCGATCGCAGCGGATGCATTCACCCATGTATCCCCGACCCGCGTCGCCGAGGTGCGGGCCATCGTCACCTCGCTCTTCTTCATCCCCTTCGCGTACTTCCGCGGCGCTCTTGCCCCGCGGGGAGGTCTTCTGGGGTTCGCTCTTCTCGGTGCCAACCTGGCGCTCGTAAACGTGACGTTCTACTGGGCGATCGACCGGCTCGGTGTCGGCCCGGGAGCGACGATCCAGTTCCTTGCTCCGATCTTCGTTCTTCTGTGGATGGTTGTCGCTCAACGCCGGCACGTCTCTCCTGTGGTGTGGGCGGCGGCGGTCGTGGCAGTGGCCGGTGTGTTCTTCATCACGGAAGCGTGGACCCTCGAGGGTGGAGACTGGATCGGGGTGGCGTGGGGGCTGATCTCGGCGGTTGCGTTCGCGTCGTATCTCATCTTCGGCGAGTACCTCGGGCGTTCGCATCCGGCCATCACGATCGTTACCTGGGGATTCGTGTTCGCGTCGATCATCTGGATATTCGTGCAGCCGCTCTGGTCTTTTCCCACGGACCTGTCGGCCAAGGTATGGGTCGAGTTGCTCTGGGTCGGGATCATCGGAACGGCATTGCCGTTCCTGTTCGGCTTCTCAGCCCTCCGTCGCGCCGCCTCCGGGATCGTCGGCGTCATCTCAACCACAGAGCCCGTGTTCGCCGCGACTGCTGCGTGGGTGCTGCTCGGCCAGTACCTCAGCGTGATCCAGATGGTCGGTGGAGGGATGGTGCTCGGGGCAGCGGCGGTCATCCAACGGTGGGGGGCTACCGACGTCGAGGATTCGCTCGCGCCGACGGAGTAGGCGATGGTTGCCTGGTAGCGTTTCTCTCATGCGAATCCTCAAGCGAGCCTTGCTCGGCGTCCTTCTGCTCAACGTCCTTCTTGTCGCTGCGGCCCTTGTGGCTAAGCGGATGCTTCCCGCATACGGGGATGAGGACTCCGACGTCTTCGCCGCCGTGGCGGCAATGGACGGCGCCGAGATCGTGAACCGGTCCGACTCATTTCGCGCAGGATCAGGGACCGCGGTGATGGGCGGCATGACGATCGATCTCACCGAAGCCGAGATCTCCACTTCGGCAACCCTCGAACTCGTTGCCGTCGCCGGAGGCATCGAGGTGACCGTGCCGGCGAATTGGCGCGTCGAGATTACATCGACGGTGTTCGCCGGTGGAGTGGAGAATATGACGGATCCGGATGCGGTCGCCGACGAGGCTCCACTCCTCTTGGTGGATGCCAGGGCGTATTTCGGCGGTGTTGCCATCCGTTCCGCTTCCTGACGATCGCAGCGGTCTATCGCTCTCTTCGGCGGTACCCTCGCCTCATGGCTGTAGATCTCGCAGGCACCGTTACCTACCTCAAGGACCATGCTGTCGAGCATGGATTCCATGTTCACGACGAGCGTCACTTCGTTGAGACGTACACCCTCCGTCAGGCCTGGGAGGTCGATCTCCACCCGGCCGAATCCTGCGAGGGTCCACTCGATCTTCACCTCGCGATCGATCTCGATCCTCGCATCGTGCTGGAACTCGAGGACATGCTCATGGAGGCGCCGGAGACACCCGAGGATCCGGACGGGCGATTCGTCGTGCCGTTCCTGTTCAACTGGGGTTTGCCTCCGTTGAAGGATCCGCCGGACCTGATCGTGCTGTCGGCCGAACTCGCCGGTATCGGAGGGGTCGACCTGCCGATCGAAGTGTCGGCGGTCGATAGCTTCGGGGCGCTCTCCGACGGGCAGGAGCGCCGTCTCTCGATCATCGCCGCGGTACAGATCTCACTCGTCGATCTCATGTACCGCCAGGACAGCCTCTGCGAGACCCTGGACCGGGTTCACGCGGTGAGTATGTACCTAACGGAGCACGCCCCGGACTGGATCGGCTGACCCGGCTTCGCCGGGTGTATTCCGTATTCCGTATTCCGTACTCCGTACGGATTGACTCCGCCTATTCAAGGCTCATTGATTGCTGCCGGCCATGGGAATTGATACGGGCTACGGGGCAGCCTTCAGGACATCGTTCCGGTCTGTATTGCTACGGACTACGGAATACGGGATACGGGATACGGACTACTCCGCCGAAGGCGGCTCTTCCATGTGGCGGTTCACCCAACTCGTGAGCGGAGCGGGCATCTCTGCCGGTCGGTCACCCCAGTCGTAGACCACGACCGTGCCTGCCGCGCCGTCATGCATGGCTCGTCGCTCTGGACTTGTGATGATCCCGAGGAATCCGAGGCCGAATATCAGGAACGAGAACGGGAAGACGAGGGTCCTCACCAGTGCCTGTCGGCCGGTGACGGTTGTCCCATCTCGCGTGAGCACCATGAGGCCGATGATGCCCATTCCGATCGTTCGACCCGCGAGAGCCAGGCCGACCACGTGATAGGTGAAGGCCCACAGCGCAGCGAGCGCGACGCCGATAACACCGTGTTCCCACTCCGTACCGATCTTGACGGAGAACACGACGTCGAAGACGAATGTGATCCCCATCATTGCAAGAAGGAAAGAGCTCCAGACGATCAGTGAGTCGAGAGCGAACGCGACGAGACGCGATACGGCTCCCGCGTAGTGTCCCGTCATCTGGCCACGGCCCTCTTCATCAACTCCGGATCCCGCTTCGAGGTTCGGCGGGGCCTTCGGGCGCTCCGTGGGGTCCTTCTTGATGAGCCGGTATGTGGTACTCCCGATGATCTGATCCAGAGCGACGATCTGGCGACGGACGACGTCCATCGCTGAACCCGCGAGTGCTCCGGTGCTCTCCCGGACGATGTCGGGAATGCCGGCCCGGTCGGTGAGTTCCTTGACATCGACTCGATCGAGCAGGGCATCGATGTCCACTCTGCTCATGAGTGCGTCCACGTCGACTCGATCGAGCAGCGCATCGACGTCGACCCGGTCCATGAGCGTGTTGACATCGACGTTGTCGAGAATGACCTGGGGATCGACCCGGTCGAGCAGCGCATTGACATCGACTCTGTCGAGGACGGCGTCCACGTCGACGCGTTCCATCAACCCGTTGACATCGACCTGATCGATGATCGTGTCCGGATCGACGATGTCGACGACTGCCCCCGTTGCACGCGAGAAGACTCTCGAGAACAAGCCGTCGCCCTCGGACTTGTCGCCGTTCGTCATCGTTGTCGCCCTGACGGGGTGGAGGGAAGGAATGGCGTGGAGTCACTCATGGCGCGACGATATCACGCGTGTACGGAATCGACGCGGCGAACCGCGGGGACCGATCGATCCCCGCGTCCCGTTCAAGGTCGATTCTTGAAGCTACTCGTACGCGATGGCCTCGAGGACGTTCAGGCGCGACGCCTTCCAGGATGGGTAGATGGCTGCGATCACGCCGGCGATACCCGCCAGAAGCACCAACATCGCGATCTGGCTCACCGGAACAGCG
>JAUXCV010000454.1 GCA_030618675.1 Acidimicrobiia bacterium
TGACGCCTCAGAGCCGGTCGGCCTCTCCCGGTTCGATGGAGCCGCGTGGACCACCTACTCGGAAATCGACCTCGAGTGGATCGGGAACGGATCGGGTGCGGTCGCGAGCGCCGACGGCACGCTGTGGATGCCGAGCGGACTGGGCGTTGTTGCTTTCGACGGATCCGACACGATCCAACTGGTCGTACCGGAGGAACTCGCGACCCCGCAGCTTCCGTCCGTCGTGATGACGCCCATCCCGGGCGAGGCTCCGGCGCGAGTGTCCACCGCGATCGGTGACTTCGTGTTCACCGAGGTGATGGAAACGCCGAGGCGTGACATATTCACGGTCGTCGCCACCCCATACGGCCCGGTGATCCCCGACGGCGACGTACTGCTGTGGTCCACCGACCTTGCGAACTGGCAGCAGATCTACGCGAACGCTGAACCACGGTGGGTGACCACCGACGGCCCGGACCTGATCTTCCTCGATGAGGGATTCACGCGGTACACCTGGGATGGTTCCGGTTGGGCCGCGCAAGACGCGATTGCATTGCCCGGGAACGTACTGGACATCGCATTCGGGCAGCAAGGGGCGGTGGCGTTGGTGGACGACGCCGTCTACTACTCAAGCGACGGCCTGAACTTCGTCCCGGCTGACGTGGGTCCCGCCGGGGCTGAGGCCGGCACCGTTCGGTCGGGTGGGTGTTCCATCTCCGGCGCATCCGTCTCGGTCGCCGGAGACGGCATCGGGCCGATTCTGGTGACGGAAGCAGGGTTTGTGATCCTCACCCCGCGGGAATCGGCGAACTGGGGTCAAGGGCCGCTGTGCGACCCAGTCATCTGGTTCTCCGCCGACGGCAACACCTGGGATCTGCTCACCCCGGAGTCCCCGTTTGGCGCGGGCGCGACCCTCCGAGATGTCGCCGCGTACGAGGGCCGCTACGTCGCGATCGGCGAGATCGGAGAAACGGGAGTCGTGTGGGTCTCCACCGACGGAGTGGAATGGCTACGAGCCGACGTCGAGTTGGATATAGCGGCTGCTATCGCCGGAGGAGAGCTCGGCTGGTTCCTGACCGGTGGCACCGGATCCTTCGAGCTCCCCGGAGAGATGATGTGGTTCTCATCCGATGGACTGACCTGGGATGGCCCGTACGAGAGCCCGGCCGGCCTCGGCTACGCCTACTTTCGCACCGAGCCCTCCGTGGGCCCCGACGCCGTCTTCTCGGTCAACGGCACTCACGACGGCCTCGTCATTGGTCGCCTCCAGGAGTGAGATCGAGACATTCGGCCCGGCGCGCGGCTGTGACGATCCTGCGCAACTCGGAGTGGTGTGCTCCCTGCCAGTAGACCTTGCCGCACGATGCGCACATCTGGAACTCGTCGACGTGCCGGCGTGTCTCCTGTGGCAACCGATCGGCGATCTCGTCCTTGGCGACCGGGTTCAGCGCTCCGTTGCAGGCCATGCACCGGGTGAAGGGATCGAGGTGTCGAGCCAGATGGAGACGGCGAACGACCTCCATCACCTGTTCCCGCGCGTCGGTCGCTCGCACGTAGCAGCCGTGGGTGACGGAGCCGTGCTTGAGAAGACCCACGTCCCGTGTGAGGAGGATGCGGTCTTCGGAGGTCGAGATCCGCACGAGTTCAGCGTCGGCCCGGTCGCGCTCATAGAGCGTGTCGAAGCCGAGGAGCCGGAGGAACCTCGCGAGCCGACCCAGGTGACCGTCGGCGACGAACCGCACCGTCCGAAGGGGCTTCGGGCGCACTTTGACGATCGGTGTGATATCGAACGATTCGAACACCGGGAAGACGCTGATTGCATCCCCGTCGTT
>JAUXCV010000484.1 GCA_030618675.1 Acidimicrobiia bacterium
GTACGCGTACCACATCCTTGGAGGCGCAGCCGTCCTCGTATTGATCGTTGGGACGGTCGCGTACCACTACATCGAGGGTTGGAGTTGGATCGACTCGTTCTACTTCAGCGCTATTGCCGGATCTACGGTCGGATTCGGAGATCTCGTACCATCGACCGACGCTTCGAAGCTCTTCACGATCCTGTACGTATTCTCGGCAATCGGCATCCTCGGCACGTTCCTCGATCAACGTCTGCGGCACCACGGCGTTGTCAAGAAGCGAACAGATGCGTTGATGAATGAGGTCGCAAACCGGAAGCCTGAGTAGGCAGTTGACTATTGCGGGATTCCGCACCGATTCGGTGCGTTTGTTACTTGTCGAGTAGGCGCTTCAGCAGCGGCGCATCTGGCAGCTCACACACCTCTCGAAGTATTGAGCCGTCACCCCGACGGACGGTGGGTGTAGGGAGTTCGACCGGAGTCCCAGACGGCGCCATCGAGGACGGCCGAAGACAGCTCACTGTGAATGGGGTTGGTTCCGGTGAAGACTGCCCCCGTGATGTCTGCGCGGGAGAACCGAGTTCCACGGTGGGTTACGATGCGATGCCCGAGGTATCTCAAGGGGCCATCACGAGCGTCTCCGCGAAGGGCTCGTTTCGAGAGAGCGACGAGGAACACGCTCGCCACGATCGCGGCAAGCCCGCCGTGGGCGCGTCCGGCGGCAAGACCTCCAAGAACAGCAACGAGGCCGATGGCCCATGCTCCGAACGTACCACCAACCATTCGCCCCAAGATGCCGGCGATCACTGCGGGGACGACGAGCGCGAGAATCCCGATCAACGGAACCGCGTTCCGGTAGCGGATCTCGCCTGCCATGACGAACACAACCACGAAATCGACGACAACGATGACGACGACGGCGATCAAGAAGGCCCGGAACGCCGTCGAGACGCCCTTGACGAGGATCACAACGAAGAAGAGGATGACGACGGCGGCCAGTAGACCCGCCGCAAAGACATCACGCCAATCCGATGACGCTGCCTGCTCACGAGTCGTCTCCGCAAAATGTCCGACGATCAGGCCGGCAGTGATCGAGACCGCGAGCGCTCCGATGACTATCAGGGCGGCGGTGAGGGGGGTCACTCCCAGGCGGGCATTGGTGAAGTCCGCTTCCACAAGGCTGGCTCCGGAGAAGTCGGCTCCCCTGAGATCGGCCTCTGTGAAGTCTGCCCCGTCGAGGTCTTCGCCCTCGAACGATCTGCCTCTGAGATCCCGGCCGTGGTAGTCGGCAGGAGTCGTCACTGCTAGCCCGATTCTCGATCGTCGGGTGTGTTCTCTGCATGGGCTTGTGTGGCAGCGGCAACCGCATTGCGAACCGTGTCATGGATGCGCTGCTCGCCGATCTCGCCAGTGACGCCGGAGAGTCTGAGGAGTTCGTGAGTGCCGGAGTGGACGCGGGCAAGGGCGAGGTCGACGCCGTAGCGTTGCGCGTACTCGAAGAGGCCGGTGATTGCAGCGGCACCGGTGTCGTCGATGAGGAACATCTCCTCGAAGTCGATCACAAGGGTGTGTGGAAGGGATCCCCTGGCGGCGGCCTCGATGAGGACTCCTTCACCCGTGTTGGTGAAGGCGGTGGCGTTGGAGAAGATGAGCGGTGCGGAGAACCGGTACACGATCACACCGGACACGGACTC
>JAUXCV010000326.1 GCA_030618675.1 Acidimicrobiia bacterium
TTTGGTGATGTCTATCTTGATATTAACCGGTGCAGCAGTTAGCTCCGGATTAAGCATGTAAAACTTTAGCCCTTGTGCTTCGGGTAATGTTCGCATCTGCCCTTGATTCGCAACATGGCCATACCCCATCTGCTTGGCGAAACGTACATTGTCGCGGGGGACTTCACCCTGCGCAGCGAGTCACGATTCCTATTGGAGGACAAGGACTCCTATCTGGCCGCGATAACGGATTCCGGACTACCTCAGGCTACGGTCGATGCCATCGACGTGCTCGAGTCGGCCGTCGGACTCCAGGTTGTCAATACACCGGGCACGAGGGCGGCGCAACAGCATGCCACGGGAACCGATATCTTCGACGACTACCGTGATGTTTCGGTGCTCTCCGCCTATCAGCCACTGGAAATCCAGAACGTCGATTGGGTGACCATGAGTGAGATCGATGAGGCAGAGGCCTTCGCGGCAGCGGACGAGTTCGGCCGCCAAGCGCTGCTTGCTTTCTTCCTCGCGGCAGCCTTGATCGTGATCGTCGCCATCTGGTTCACAAAACAGTTGGTTCGCCCAATCGATCAGTTGTCGGAGTCCGCTGCCGCCATTGCCGAAGGGGATCTCGACACGGTGATTGATACGGGCGGCTCCGATGAGATCGGCGACTTGGCCCGATCTTTCGCAAAGGTGCAGTCGGCCGTGACGAAACTGATTCGAGGTCAGGAGCGGCAGATCGAAGCTCTGTCCACGCCGCTCATCCCTCTTCGCAACGATGTCCTGATCGTGCCCGTCGTGGGAGAGTTGGATATCTCTCGGAGTATCAAGCTTGGCGCCAATCTGACCACTGGTGTCTACGATCGGTCGGCCCGGGTCGCGATCGTCGACCTGACGGGCACGCGTGTGACCGACAATCCCGCAGAGGACGAGGAGGCTCTCATGATCCTCAATAGGGCCTTCCAATCGGTGCGTCTCCTGGGCGTGCAGGTGATCCTCACGGGAGTACAGGCCGATTTGGCTACCAGGATCACCGATTCAGAGATCGATATGAAAGGTGTCGTCACGGAGGCGTCCCTGCAGCTGGGCATCGATCGGGCAGGGCGCATCTCGCGCGGTAGCGAAGTGAGCGAAACAGGAGACTGACATGGCCGAACACACGGTGACAACAAGCGATGGCGAAATGACGGATCCTGCCGAACTCCGGGCGCTCTACAAGATCACGTCCGAGGACGTGGAGCGGATCAGAGAATTCGGCGAGAAGGCGGCCGATCACATGGACGGCGTGTTCGTCGAGTTCTACGAATGGCTCGAGGAGGAGTCGTGGTTCGAGGAGTTCTTCACCGACGAAGCCCTTCTCGAACACGTCAAGAGGCAGCAGCACGACTACTGGCGCACCTTCATGATCGCCGATGTGGACGAGCTTTATATCGAGCGCCGACACGTCGTGGGCGAGGTACACGCCCGCATCGGATTACCGCTGAACGCCTACTTCGCGGGCATGAATACCTTTCAGGATCTCTTCGCGAGTGTTCTTGCGGAAGTACTTCCTATTGAGCACCGTGCTGCCACGCTCGAGTCCATGAGCAAGTTGATGCATCTCGACTCGGCGATTGTGGCGGAAACCTACAACCATGCCTTCCAGGATGCGATGCGTGAGCAGTCCGAATCCATCATGGCCATGTCAACACCCGTCACGGAGATCTGGGACGGCATCCTGTTCCTCCCGATTGTTGGTCTCATCGACAGCCATCGTGCGCGCGAAGTCATGGACAGCACCCTGTCCGCGATCGCAGAAACGCAGGCACAGATCTTCATCCTCGACATCAGCGGTGTCGGCGTGGTGGATACAGCGGTCGCGAACAATATGTTCCGAATCACTCGCGCGACGAAACTCATGGGATGCGAGTCGATCATTTCAGGAGTCTCACCTGCCATCGCTCAAACGATCGTGGATCTGGGAATCGATGTCGGCGTGATCCGCACAACAGCGACCATGCGCGACGCACTGGCGCTCTCATTCCGACAAGTGGGAGTGGAGATCGCCGGAACGAAATGATGTCAGAAGCTCCGAGAACAGCGCGCATCCCTCTGCAGATCTCACAGTCCTGCATCGTCGCGTCCGTGCAGGTCGACCTGCGCCCCGAGGTTCTGACGAACTTCCAGTCCGATGTTCTGGAATTGGTTCGCGATTCCGGTGCCCGGGCGCTCATCGTGGACCTCTCGGGTGTTGACACAATCGATCCGGAGGAGTTCGACGCTCTCCGACGCACCTCCGACATGGTTCGGCTCATGGGCGCTCGACCGATCCTGTCCGGACTCAAAGCGGGTGTCGTGTCTTCGCTCGTCGACCTCGACGTGAATCTCACGAACATTGAAGCCACGCGCTCGCTCGACGGGGCGTTCGATCTCGTCAATGCGGCGCTAGATACGGGCAACCAAGGACAACGGCAACCAACTTCGACCCTGGAACTTGACAATGCAGACGATCCCGATTCGAACTGACTCCGATGTGGCGAGGGCTGTGATGATGACCACGCTCACGGCACAGAAGGCCGGCTTCGACGCGATGCAGGTAAACGCGATCTCGACCGCCACGTCCGAGTTGGCGCGCAACATCGTCA
>JAUXCV010000236.1 GCA_030618675.1 Acidimicrobiia bacterium
GTCCTTCGAACACGATCCCCATCAGGTCCCACACTTCGCGCTCGTAGAAATTCGCGCCCGCATAGATCGGAGTGATGGAGTGAACGGTCGGGTCATCACCGGGCACGCCGACTTTGACGATCAGCCGTTGCGTGTGCTTCATCGACAGGAGGTTGATGACGACGTCGTAGCGGGGATCACGGTTGAGGTAGTCGACGGAGCAGACGTCGATGAAGGTCTCGAATCCTGCATCCTTCACCGCTGCGACGAAGGAGATGAGTTCTTCGCGAGAAACAGTCGCCGTGTCCTGGCGAGGTCCCACGAACGGCTCGAACGACGTGAAGACGACGTTCGGGAACGGCTCGGCAAGACCGGCCAGGATGGGATCGTCGGGGAGGACCCGAGCAACGATCTCCTCGGCAGCCTCGTCCGTCTCCTGCGGCTCTTCCTGGGGTGTCGTCTCTTCGGCCATCACAGGAGCCCCGTCGAACGCCGGATCTCTCCGGCCATGATCTTGTCCTGAAGCGTCAAGATTCCATGCATCAGCGACTGTGGACCGGGCGGACATCCCGGCACGTAGATGTCGACGGGAACGATCTCGTCGACACCCTGCACCAGGGCGTAGTTGTTGAACATGCCGCCGGTTGATGCACAGGCACCCATGGAGATGACCCACTTCGGCTCCGCCATCTGGTCATAGACCTGACGAAGGACGGGGGCCATCTTCTGCGAGAGACGCCCGGCGACGACCATCAGGTCGGCCTGGCGGGGCGAAGCGCGGAAGACTTCCATTCCGAATCGTGCGAGATCGTGATGCGCTGCACCGGTGGCCATCATCTCGATGGCACAACATGCGAGCCCGAACGTCGCCGGCCACATCGACCGGGTTCGCGTCCAACTGACGCCCTTGTCGAGCGTCGTGAGGAGGAAGTTCGGGTTGTGTACTTCACCGGCCATCAGGCAGCCTCCTCGACCTGTGAGTCGGGGGCAACGACCCTGCGGTAGCGGGCCCGGTGAGCGATGTTCCAGTCGAGAGCGCCGCGCTTCCACACGTAGCCCAGGGTCTCGATGAGGAGGAGCATGAAGATCCCGACGGCGGCGATCCCGGCCCATCCGAACTCGTCCATCCGGACCGCCCACGCGAAGAGGAAGATGATCTCAACGTCGAAGATCACGAACAGCATGGCAACGAGATAGAACTTGACGGGGAAGCGCTCGACCGTGTCCTGGAGAGGAACGATGCCGCACTCGTATGGAGCGAGTTTCTCGGGCGTCGGGTTGTTGGGTGCGACTCTCCACGACATCCACATGGCGGCCACCGCGAACACGAGTCCGAGGATGAACATCAAGGCGATCGGGAGATACGCGACAAGATCCATATGCAGGACGGGAGTCTACGGATAGTCGCGCGGCTTCCCAAAAACGGGGTTGCGTAGCTGAGTAGCGGAGTAGCCGAGTCGGACTCTGGTTTCAGTCGTCGGTTCGACCCAGGTACACCGCAAGCGCTCCGCGCCAGATCATCATCGCCAATCCGTTGAAGGCGATCCCGGTGAGTATGAACGTCGAAGAGACGTCGATGCCGAGGAACCATCCCCGGAGGAAGGCAGCCAGCGGTGTTGCCACCACCGTGGCCAGCAGGATCTTCCAGATCGACGAGAGTCGGGTGAGCGTTGTCGTTGAGTAAGCGTCGAACCACGGAGCGACGACGCCCCACGCGATGAGTGTGACGAGCACAGTGACGAACATCCGCCAGTAGGCGTCAAGCGTGTGGTGCGTGGCAAAGCCGAGGACGGTGATGACGGTCAGAACGACGATGTCACCAAGAATCACCCAACGCAACAGAGAACGGTCGGCAAGTCGAATCATTCGCACAAGCGTAGGACCCACGTCTTCCCTGAATCACCGATCCGTACTGCTTCGGCTCCTCGGCTACTCAGCTACCCCGCTACTCAGCTACTCAGCTACTTCTTAAACCGTCGGATGCCGGGGAGATCGACGGCGCGTTCGATCGCGAGGTAGGTCTTCTCCGCCATGCCGTGTTCTTCCGGTTCGAGGAGGTTCGCCATCACTTTCAACACCCACTCCATGAGCGGCCGCGAGCGCAAGCCGACCGTGGTGAGGGTTCGCATCACCGATGGGTTCCCGATCGCTGAGGAGAAGATCCGGGCGACACGGTGGTATGCCGCGTACTCCGCAACGAGCGCCTCGTCGTACCCGGCCAGGGCGGACGGGTCGTCCGTCGCCAGCGCCTCGGAGATGACTCCGGCCGCGAGCCGCCCGGTCTCATACGCGTAGTCGATCCCCTCACCGTTGAACGGGTTGACGGCTCCGGCGGCATCGCCGATCAGCACCCAGTTCCTCCCCGTCTTCGGACCGACGGAGAACGCCATCGGAAGCTTCCCTCCGATCGGGCGGGCGATCGGGTCGTGCTCGATCTGCCAATGATCGGGAAGCTCCGGGAGATAGGCCTCGAGGATCCGGCTCGTGTTGACGTCCTTCCACCCCTTGAAGGTCGAGACGAGTCCCGCCCCAACGTTGATGGTTCCGTCCCCCATCGGAAACACCCACCCGTATCCGGGCATCGACCGACCTTCCCGATCCCGGATGCTGAGTTGGCTCTCGATGTATCCATCGGTCGAGTTCGGGCTCTCCCAGTACCCGCGTACGCCGAGACCGAACGGATAGTCGCGACGCCGATACGTGCCGAGCTGTCGGCCGAAGCGGGACAACGACCCATCGGCGACGACCACGTAGTCCGGGGTCACAACCTCCGTCTCCTCACCCATTCGGTGAAGCTCGACAGCGGTGAGATCTCCGTCATCGACAACCGCGACGGCTTCGACCCCCTGGAGTACGGTGGCGCCCTCCGCTTCAGCGAGGGCGGCAACACGGCCGTCGAGGTCGGCGCGACGAAGCGTGGCACCCCAATTCGGATAGATGGAGTGCTCCGGCCACGGCATCTCGAGCATCACGTCACCGGCATACGACCGGAGTCCGACGACGCGATGGACATCCGGCCGATCGAAGTCGAATCCCATGTCGACGAGTTGCCGCACAGCCCTCGGAGTCAGGCCGTCGCCGCAGGCCTTCTCTCTGGGGTATCGCTTCTTCTCGACCATCGTGACGTCGACGCCATGGTTCGCGAGCCAGTAGGCGGCCGCGGCTCCTCCCGGACCACCGCCGACCACGAGTACTTGAGGGGAAGACGACATAGGAGGAAGGCTAGGAGTGAGTTGAGCGATGCACTACGTCGATCACGCCCGGCGTAGAATCGCGCCGTGCGAGAGGAGGATGACGTGACCGACCAGAGAGCGTTCGTCGGCGTCCGGCCAATCAGCTGGCCGCGCGCTGCCATCGGAGCGGCCTTGTTCGTCGGCATGATGATCGTCCTCTTCGTCGTGTTTCCGAATCTGTTCGTCACCCCCGATCCGTCGCAATCCACGAAGATCATCACGATCGTCTACGTGGTCGCGGTGTTCGGAATCGTGGCCTGGAT
>JAUXCV010000446.1 GCA_030618675.1 Acidimicrobiia bacterium
TGGGTTTCGAGATCGAACGACATGGCTCTCAATCCTAGAACCTCCAGGACGACGATGGTTCGTCGGTACGCATCATGTGATGCGGCCCGTGAGCCGGACCACCCGGCCGGCCAGCCGCCCACGTATCCTGACGGGGAACTGATTGACACCGGAGGAACCAGTGACCAACGATCTCCTCAGGACCGGGCGCGACGACATCGTGCTTCGCCCCTACGACTCTGGCATGCTCGACGAAGTGGTAACGGCGGCGAATCATCCCGAAGTCGCGAGATACATGGCAGACCGGTTCCCGTTCCCGTACACCGTCGACGACGGCGAGCAGTGGATCGACCACGCATCGAGTCAAGATCCCACGCGCTCCTATGCCGTGGTCTGGAATGGGGAGTTCATAGGAGGGGTCGGCTATGAGACGTTCGAGGCCGAACTGAACGGCACCGTCGAGATGGGCTGGTGGTTGACACCGAGTGCATGGCACCAAGGAATCATGGCCGTGGCGGCCCGCGCTCTCATGGATGATCTCTTCGAGAACCGCGGCGCCATGCGCATCGAAGCGCCCGTGATGCATGCCAACCCGAACTCAGGTCGAGTCGCTGAGAAGATCGGCATGACCTTCGAGGGTGTGGCGCCTTCCCGGTACGTGAAGCACGGTGTTCGATACGACCAACTCAACCATGGGATCACGAAAGCTCAGTGGGAATCCACTCGCTAGACGGCCGACCGGTGGACCGTCCACCGTCGAGACACGCCAACACAAACCCGGTCACTCGCCCACATCCACACCGAGTCGTGCACAACCGAGGTAGCGATGAAAATCAACCTGAGACCCGCGAAGGGCAGAGACATTCTCGAGATCGCTGCATGGAAGTACGACCCTCCGTACGACGTCTACGACATCGATATGGACGCCGACAAGGCGGTCGGGTACTTCCTGAACCCGGACGTTCACTGCCACACACTCATCGACGGGGACGACGTCGCCGGATATTGCACGTTCGGACGAGATGCTCAGGTTCCTGGAGGTGACTATGACGAAGCCGGTCTCGACATCGGGATGGGCATCGATCCGGTACGAACCGGAACCGGCAACGGACACCGCTATGTCGCGGCGGTCGTAGCTCACGCCTCTGAGATCTTCCATCCTCGACAACTCCGCGTGACCATCGCTGCCGGCAACGAGCGAGCCCTGCGCGTGTGGTCGCGCGCCGGATTCACAGAGATCTCCCGGTTCGCTACGCCCCGCGACATGATGGGTTCGAACGAATTCGTCATCCTCGCCCTCGAGCCAACGCCCACGATGCTCGAACGGGCCGAGGCTTCAACGATCACTCCCGTCGCCGATGAGTCGTCGCTCCCACACGACGAGTAGCCTCTCGCATCGTGGAAGAACAGACAGACGCAATCGACGCCGCGAAACCGAAGCTGAGGGGGTGGCTGCACGCGGCCATGTTCCCCATCTCCATCGTCGCGGGCATCATCCTGGTCGCAACCGCCCCGACACAAGCAGGCCGTGTCAGCTCAGCGGTCTTCGCAACCACCGCCGCCCTTCTCTTCGGCGTCAGCGCGCTCCTTCACCGCGGTTCATGGTCTCCCGGCGTCGAAGGCCTGCTTCGGCGGCTGGATCACGGGAACATCTACCTGATCATCGCCGGCACGTACACGCCGTTCGCCGTTCTCGCCCTGCCACCCGACAAGGGACGAATCCTGCTGTCCATCATCTGGATCGGCGCACTGGCCGGAGTGGTGTTCAGGGTCTTCTGGATCGGCGCACCCCGATGGTTGTCCACGACGCTGTACGTCGCCATCGGCTGGGTGGCGATCTTCTTCCTTCCCGA
>JAUXCV010000472.1 GCA_030618675.1 Acidimicrobiia bacterium
CACCTCGTTCACCTGATCCCACTCAACGAGCGTGACGACCAGGCCCTCTTCCCCGGCGCGTGCCGTCCGCCCGGACCGATGGAGATACGTTTTTGGATCGTCCGGCGGGTCATAGTGGAGCACGATGTCGACGCCTTCGATGTGAAGGCCCCTGGCAGCGACGTTGGTAGCGACGAGAGCCGTCGCTTTCCCTTCCCGGAAGCGTGACAGCGACTGCTCGCGTTTCTGCTGGGGGAGATCTCCATGGATGGCGGCCGCGTTGATCCCGATCTCGCGAAGGCGCTTCGTGAGGTCGTCCGCGGCCCACTTCGTCCGGGTGAACATGAGAGTCCGGTCGGCGCTGCGACTGATCTCCGCCGCCATTTTCGGCTTGTCGAGGTGATGCACCTTCAGGAACCGGTGTTCCATCGTGTCGACGTGGTCGGTGTCGGATTCGACTTCATGGCTGACGGGGTCGGTCATGTACCGGTCGACCAACTCCCGTACCTGAGAGTCCAGAGTCGCCGAGTAGAGGTACGTCTGATGGTCGTCGGGAACGGCTGCCATGATCTTGCGAACCTGGGGCATGAAGCCCATGTCGGCCATCTGATCGGCCTCATCGAGGCAGACGACGCGGATGTCATCAAGATGGGCCTTGCGCCGTTCCATGAGGTCGATGAGACGTCCCGGCGTCGCGATGATGAGTTCGACGCCGGCATCGAGCGCATCGATCTGGGCCTGCATCGAGGCACCGCCGTAGACGGTGACGAGGTGGAATCTCCGGGCAGCGACCAATGGTGAGAGGTCACGGGTGACTTGCATGGCCAGTTCCCGCGTCGGAACGAGCACGAGGGCTCTCGGATGGAATGGCTCAGCCCGTTCGAGGCCTTCGACGATGGGAAGACCGAAGGCAAGGGTCTTCCCCGAACCGGTCTTCGCTTTTCCGAGCACGTCGACACCGGCGAGGCCGTCCGGGATCGTCATCGCCTGGATGGGGAACGGCGTCTCGAATCCGGCCTCGGTCAGAACGTTGAGGAGTTCCGGAGCGATGCCGAGGTCGGCGAAAGTGGTGTTGGTGGCGAGTTCGTTGGTCAAGGTGAGGTCACCAGTCGTAGAGAGGCCGGCCGGATGCGGCCGTTGGGAAAGGTAGCGGGGCCAAGGGGATACACCGAGGACCGAACCGGCACCGCTAGCCGAGGACGCGCCGAACGAGGCTCTGTCGGGCGGCGGCGCGCCTGCCGGCAGCAATCCCCACAGCGAAGGCTGCACCCGCCATTCCCACGGCTCCGACTGCCGCCGTTGTGCGCTTCACGACCTTCTTCCTGGCCCGACTGAACTCGACGATCGCCCACCCGCGGTGATAGGCGATGGTTTCGAGAGCACGATCGGGGTTGACCGCCACGGGGTGACCGACGATCTCGAGCATCGGGAGGTCCCCGGCTGAGTCCGTGTACGCGTACGACAGCCGAAGGTCGTAGTCCTTCTCCTCAGCGAGCTTCCGGATAGCGATCGCCTTGCCTTCGCCGTAGCAGAACGGCTCGGCGAGCTCCCCTGTGTACGTGCCGTTGTCGACGGCGGCAACCGTACCGATCCCTCCGGTGAGCCCTATCGCTTCAGCGAAGTCGTCGACGATCTCGATCGGGGACGCCGACACGATGTAGGTGTCGCGATCTGCGGCGTGGTGAAGGTCGATGAGCCCGCGGGCCTCCCGACGAACCTCGCTCTCGAGCCGCGGGATGATCTGCGC
>JAUXCV010000443.1 GCA_030618675.1 Acidimicrobiia bacterium
GCCCCGCCAGGCCGACCTGATGGTCGTCGCCGGGCGTCTCTCGCAGAAGATGGCCCCCGTCCTTCGCCAGGTCTATGACCAGATGGCGGAGCCGAAGTGGGTCATCTCCATGGGTGCCTGTGCATCAACCGGCGGCATGTTCAACAACTACGCCCTGGTGCAGGGTGTCGATGAGATCGTTCCTGTCGACATCTACGTGCCGGGATGCCCGCCCGGCCCGCAGTCGCTGATGCACGGAATCCTGACGCTTCAGGACAAGATCATGGCTGGAGAGATCCGGCGTTCGACGGGACTCCTGTGATGGCCGAAGAGACGACACCCCAGGAAGAGTCGCAGGAGACGGACGAGATCGTTGAGGAGACCGTCGCTCGTGTCCTTCCGGACGATCCCATCCTGGCCGGCCTCGCCGAACCGTTTCCGAGCGTCGTCTTCACATCGTTCCAGCCTCTCGCCGGACCGCGCCAGGACACGGCGACCGTGCCGCGAGAAGAACTCCTTCCGTTCGCCGAAGCCATGAAAGATGCCGGATTCGAGACGTTCGTCGATGTCTGCTCTGTCGATCATCTCAACCGTGATCCTCGCTTCGACGTGGTGATCAATCTCCTGTCGATGGAGCACACGCAACGGCTGATCGTCAAGGTCGGCGTGCCCGGCGACGACCCCACGCTCCCATCCATCACCGGGGTCTACGCGGGTGCGAACTTCTACGAGCGCGAAGTCTGGGACCTGATGGGGATCGCGTTCGAAGGACACCCGGATCTCACACGGATCGTCCTCCCGGACGAGTGGGTCGGACACCCGCTGCGCAAGGACTACGAGGTCGGCTCGGTGCCGGTGCAGTTCAAAGGATCACACAAGTCGTCATGAGCGATACACCGAACAACGTTGAGGGCGATGCCCAGGCACCGACGCTCGAACCGCCGACCGGTTCGACCGACGGAAGCCTGGATGCCGACGAACGACGCCGCGCTCATGACATCTGGGTGGCAGGAACCGAGGAGCCGGACTGGATCGCTCACTCGACCGATGAAGGTGCGCAGGAGTTGCTGCCTCGCGATATCGATCCGGCGCTCCAGATCCAGCGCGGCATCGCCGTCGATGATGACTTCATCGATGAACCGACGGTCATCGAAGACGAGCGGCAGATCCTCAACATGGGTCCGCAGCACCCGGCGACGCACGGTGTTCTCCGACTGCATCTCGAACTCGACGGCGAGACCATCCGGCGCGTCAAGCCGATCATCGGATACCTCCACACCGGGATGGAGAAGACCGCTGAGGAACTGACCTACTTGCAGGGCGGCACGAACGTCACTCGTATGGACTATCTGTCGCCGCTCAACAACGAGCTCTGCTACTCGCTTGCGGTCGAGCAGTTGCTCGGCGTTGAGATACCGCCGCGAGCCCAGGCGATCCGGGTACTGATGACGGAACTCAACCGGATCGCGAGCCACCTCATCTGGGTCGCGACCTTCGGGATGGACATCGGCGCTCTCTCGATGATGATCTACGGGTTCCGCGATCGCGAAGCGATCCTTGCCTTCTTCGAGAAGGTCACGGGGCTCCGGATGAACCACAACTACATCCGCCCCGGTGGTGTCGCAGCCGACCTGCCCGAAGGCTGGGAAGAGGACATTGACGCGGCCCTCGACATCGTGAAAGCCGGCCTTGATGATTACGAGGATCTGCTCAACGAGAACCCCATCTTCCTCGACAGGACCCGGGGCGTTGGTGTCATCACCCCCGAAGAGGCGCAGGCATACGGCGTGACCGGGCCGGCGGCTAGAGCCTCGGGCGTGAATTTCGACCTCCGTAAGGCCTTCCCGTACAGCGGTATCGAGCAGTACGAGTTCGACGT
>JAUXCV010000347.1 GCA_030618675.1 Acidimicrobiia bacterium
TGGGCTGGATGCACCGCCCCGGTGTCATGGTGTGACGCTCATCACATCATCCATTGGGCCGATGGCGGTGTCACCGCCCTGATCAACCTGGTCCTCCTCTGTCGGAGACACCACACGGCCGTCCACAACGGCAAGCACCCACCCGACCGATGACGGATCGGAACCGCCTACTCCTTGAGGGCTCCGGTCATCATGCCCCGCAGGAAGTAGCGGCCGAGGAAGATGTAGATCAACAGGGTCGGCACTGCAGCGAGGAACGAACCTGCCATCTGGACGTTCCATTCAATGATCTGGCTCCCGGCCATGTTGTTGAGGGCGACTGTGACGGGCCAGTTCTCCGTACTGGTCAGAAGTACGGCGAACAGGAAATCGTTCCACGCTGAGGTGAACTGCCAGATGTAGACGACGACGAACGCTGGGATCGAGAGTGGCAGGAGGATCCGCCAGTAGACCTGCCAGATTCCTGCACCATCGACCTTCGCTGCTTCGATCAGTGACTCAGGGATCGCTGCGAAGTAGTTGCGGAAGATCAACGTCGTGATCGGTATGCCGTAGATGACATGCACGATGACCAGACCCCAGGTGCTCCCGGCGAGGCCGATCCAGGACATGACCTGCACCAACGGAATGAGAACCGACTGGTAAGGGATGAACATGCCGAACAGAAGCAGCGGGAACACGATGTTGGCCCCGCGAAACTTCCACTTCGACAGAACGAAGCCGTTGATCGACCCGAGGATCGACGAGATCGTGGCGGCCGGTACGACGATCTTGATCGAGTTCCACATGCTGGGACGGAGGATCTCCCAGGCAGCGGTGAAGTTGTCGAGCGACAGAGACGAAGGGAGCTCCCACATCGTCGCGAGGCTGACCTCCTCGAAACTCTTGAAACCCGTGTTCAGCATCACGAACATCGGAAGCAGGTAGAACAGCGCCATCATCGTCAATGGGATGTAGACCCACTTCCGGCTCTTCTGCACTCCCATGTGCGCCGTCATGCGTCTGCCTCCTGGCGCAGGGAGTACCAGAGATACGGGATGACCAGCACCGCCACGGACACCAACAGCACCATGCCGATGGCGGCACCCCGGCCGAAGAAGAACCCGTCGAAGGTGGTCGTCCACATGTAGATCGCCGGCACGTCGAGGGCGACCTGCTTGCCGACCATCGCGATGATCAGGTCGAAGACCTTGAGTGAGCTATGGCCGAGGATGATCACGGCCGACAGGGTGATCGGCCAGAGGAGGGGCATGATCACCATGCGATACACCTGAAACTCGGAAGCGCCATCCACGCGTGCCGCCTCTCGAAGCGCCTCGGGCACGGCACGCAGACCGGCCAGGTAGAGAGCCATCGTGTAGCCGGACATCTGCCACACCGCGGCGATCGCCACCGCGGCGATACCCCATGTCGGTGTGGCGTACCAACGGTTGATCAGGAAGTCCAGACCGAGGTTGTCGAAAAGAAGGTTCAGACCGCTGAGCCGATCGCCCTGCGCCGGATTCATCAGCCAGCGCCACACAACGCCTGTGACGATGAAGGAGATCGCCATCGGGAAGAGGAAGAGGCTGCGATAGAACCCCTCCATCCGGATCCCCTTGTCGAGGAGAAGCGCAAGACCGAGTCCGATCAACAGGCAGCCGAGAACGAAGACGAACGTGAAGATCACCGTATTCGTGATGTCGATGTGGAACCGTCGGTCGGACGCGAGGTTCACGAAGTTCTGGGCGCCGACGTAGGTGTAGTCGGGGATCAGCCCCTTCCATGCGCTCACCGACACACGAGCCGTCCAGATGATGAAGCCGTAGACGAACAGCATCACCGCCAGCAGGGACGGGAGCACCCAGAGAACACCCCACCAGTTCTCCATGCGAAACCGCTTGCGCTTCGGTTCCGGCACCTCGGCTTGCACGTCCGACTCGGCTTGCACTGTGGTCACGGCCTTCTCGTACTCCCTACGAAAGCGAGCGGCCCGCTCCTCCAACTGGGAGGAACGGGCCGCTCACACTAGTTCAATCGATCAGTGCTGCAGATCAGCCCGATGCCTCAGCTGCGGCCACGAGGCCTGCCTGAAGCGTTGCGACGTCATAGTCGAGAAGGAACAGACCAACGGCCGTATCGATCTCCGACTTCCACGAGTCGTTGGCGACAACGCCGTGGGTGAGGCTGCCGACAACCGTGTCGGATGCCCAATCGTCCATCGCGGACAGCAGGTACTCGCCGTAGAGAGCACGATCACCGTCACTGCGGGCCGGAATCGAACCCTTGACCGGGTTGAACGCGTCCTGCCCCTCGAGGGAACCGGCAACGGTCAACCATGCAACCGCCGCATCGCGATCCGGTGCGCTCTTGGCCAGCACGAAACTGTCCGACAGGAACTGGAAGTTGCCGTCCGTGCCGGGCACTGCCGCCCAGGTGTATCCGGTCTGCGGCTCGCTACCGACCTC
>JAUXCV010000024.1 GCA_030618675.1 Acidimicrobiia bacterium
TCAACACCGGTCTGCGAGCCGGCGTAGCCGCGGACGTAGACGATCGGGTAGTAGGGCGGAGTAATCGGTTCGGTCATTGTTCCTCCAGAGTGCGTATCTCGATCCTACGCGGCGGTTCCGGAACCCGCAGCGGGAATTCCCCGGCGCACGATCAAGCCACACACGGTGCTCTCAGAGAGTCGGGATCGGCTGCCAAGTTCGCCGCTCCTGCCGGTGGGGCGATCGGCAGAAGCCGGTTCACGCGTCGAGGCTGGACGAATTTCGCCGCTCCTCTTTCGGCAGTACCGGGAATCGGGTCGGACGAGAGCGAACAACGCTCCGATCGCGACGAACACAAGCACAACCAGGATTGCCATCCCACGCTGAGGACTCTGCGTGTACGTTTGACCCATGGATGTTACGAAGATTGCAACCGCGCGAGCAGTCGCTGCGGAGAGTTCAATCACCGACCTGCGGAACCTCGCTGCCGGACTCGAGCCTGAGCGAAGAGCGAGCGCCGAGAACGCGTTGGACGAAGCACTTAGGAACGTGCAGCAGATCTCTGACGGCATCACGAACGTGGTATCGGGTGACCGGGAAGCAGCCAAGGCTGCTGCACAGCAAGTCGAAGCAGCCGAGAAGAAACTGGCCGAAGGTGCAAAGATCGTCGTTGGGTCCGCGCCCTCCAACCCTGAAACCCTGCAAGCAGTCTCGACCGCAACGGCGGCAATTCGCGACGCGGCGTCGGCCGTCGAGGCAACTACGTTCGAGGGCAAGACTGCCGGAGACGTTCGCCCGAAGACCGGCAGGTTGACCTCGATACTGTTGGTGATCTTCGGCGTCACCTACTGGCTGCTGTGGGTGAATGTTCTCGATTCCCGAGAGAAGAGAGGAGCCGCCGCGATCACCCTGGTTGCGCTCACTGTCGGACTCACCGTGCTATACGTGATCGGCAAAGGTTCGTTCCGCCCCTATCTCGTAGGCACGGACCGACGCTATTCAACGTCGAAAGTACAAGTCGCGGCGTGGACGCTCATAGTGGTGACAATGGTTGGGTATCTCTCGCTTCTGATGGCGTTCCTTGTAGCGACGGATGCTGAAGGATTCGGACTTTCCATGGATCAGATCGGCGACTACCTGATTCTGCTCGGGGGCCCATTCGCTGCTGGATTGCTCGCTTGGTATTCCACCGCCACCGGCGTAGAGAAGGGAGAGATTCAGAAGACCGAGGCACCGAGTGCGAGACCTCAACAATTGGGCCAGCAAGACAATGGAAGGGCAGATCTCGTCGACGCGCAGTATCTGCTGTTCAACCTGGTGGCGATGGGCTACGTGATTGTCGCCTTCTTCAGCGATGGCATGGGCAGGCTTCCATCGGTCCCCGCCGTCCTCCTGGCGTTGACCGGAGCGTCGGCGATGGGATATGGCGCAACCAAGGCTCTGTTCAAGAATCCTCCGACAATCTCATCAGTCTCCCCCCTCACAGTGCGTCCAGGTGAAGTAGTAAGAATCGCAGGAACCAACTTCCGCCCGGATAACGGAGCGGGTTTCGAGGAATCGCAACCCGTGATTCTCCTGTCTGATGCTGCGGGAGAGTTGACACCGAGGCCCGACTCCGAGCCATCTGAATTGAGAGTTGACATCCCCATCGGCATCCAGCCGGGACTGCACGACTTGAGGGTGCGCTCAACGGCGCGTGTGCTGACCGGGCCGTACCAGATCTCTGTGATAGCGGACAAGCCCGTTGTCGTCGGCCCTACCGCGAGCGAGCTAAGAGGAGGGCAACCGATGACGCTCATAGGTCGGTATCTGCTGCCAGCGAACAACGATGCCCCGCGAGTGCCGGTTCTCGTCATCATCGACGGGACAGCGACGGTCGCTGACGTGGAAGGTATCCGGGGGGCACAACAGAGAGTGTCAATCACCCTTGACCCAAGCCTCCAGGGGGAGCACTCCGTGATCCTCCGACGAGGAGCAGTTGAGAGCGATGCGATCACGATCAGAGTTCTTCCCCCCCTTCCCTGAAACCGGAATGGGGCGCTGATCGGTCGGCGTCGGCGGAGCCACACCCTGAGGGACCTCAGATACTCGGAACCTCCGGACTCGGGCGGGCGTGTTCAACCACGCCGGTGCGCCTACTTCTGGACGTTGTGCCAGAGAGCCCTATCTTCCGAGGTCAGGACGAAGAGTTCGAGTCGACCATTCTGACGTTCCACGGCTCGCATCGACTGCACCGTACGTCCCAGCGGCGATCCGAGACCGCCCCACTTGCTCCAACCGTTGCTGGGCTTGGTCTGCCAGATATGCCGGCAGTCGAGATCGAGGCTGCCCCCGGAGACGCTGCGGATGCTCAGACCGAAAGCCTCCAGTCGTCCGTCACCGCCGCGACCGACCGCCAGTGGCGACATCAACCACTCGCCGGGGCGGGGGCTACCGCGGGATGCCCACCCGCTCCAGGGTCCACTCCCCGGAGCCGGTTGCCAGCGGTGCCAGAGTTCGCCACCGATACCCGGTACGAACATCTCGAGCCGGCCATCCGCGTTGCGGCTGACTGTCGGGACGGGCTGTCCGGCCCCGCCGGTCGGGTGACCCATGTCGAGCCACGCCGACCAGGGAGCAGCCTTGTTCGGCGTCGGTTGGTAGGCGAGCCACACCCTGGGCTTCTGCAGTCCGAACTCGCTACCGCTCGGCACGCCTCCAGAGATCACAACTTCGATCCGACCGTCGGTGTTGGCTGCGGCATCCAGGCTCAGCACTGTTACGCCGGTTCCCGGTCCGCCGAGGCTCGCCCAGGAACTCCACGGCGCCTTGCCCGGTGATGACTGGGCGGATGTCCACACCTGATCGTCATCGCCGATCGCCAATATCTGAAGTCGACCGTCCTTGTTCATCTCCAGGGTCAGCCGGCGCAGTGTCACGCCCGACGGCTTGCCGAGACTCGCCCATCCGACCCAGGGTCCCTTGCTTGGCTGCGGTTGCCAGCGGTGCCACACTCCCCCGTCGCTACCCAGGGCGATGACCTCGAGCCGACCGTCATCGTTGGAGGCCAGCTCCGCCGCTCGCAACCAGGTCTCACCGGGGGGTCTCCCCATTGAGTCCCAACCGATCCAGGACTGGCTGGCGGGAGCAGCCTGATAACGGTGCCACAGTGACCCATCCACAGTCACAGCAACGGTCTCAAGCCGTCCATCGGAGTTTCGACCGACGGACATGTCGCTGATGTCGATGCCTGGCCGCCCAAGCCCGAGCCAGCCGCTCCAGCTGTTGAGTGGGTGAGATCGGATCACGACGTTCTGGCGGCTCCCGTCGCCGGCGACGAGGCTTCCACTGCTCGTGAAACCCTCAATCCGGACCCGGCTGCGGGCAGCCTCATGCTGTGGCACCCAGCGGTAGGTGTTCTTCCCGGTCGTTGTGGGGATGTCGGCCGCAATCACATGCCACGTGCGTCCGCCGTCGCGAGACTCCGACAGACGGGTCCGGGTGATGGAAGCGCCCCAGACGTACCAGACGATGTCGTAAGGAAAGAGGCGGTTGATCTTCTCCCCGCCGCCGGGTTGAGTCAGGACAAGATGGTCCAGGCCGGTCCCGCCGCCCGGCTGCAACCGCTCGGCTCCCATCTTGATCAAAGGGAGTCCTTGCCAGATCCCAACGGCGAGTTCAACGGACTGCTGCTGCCAGGTGGTTCCCCAGGTGTTGAGTAGCTTCAAGAACCGCTGACCGGTAGCAGAGAGCCGGTAGCCGTACGCCACCATCGCGTGGTTGTTGTGGTCTTCGCCCGACTTCGACATCATCCCTACCAGCACCGGTCGCCCGGCATCGATCTCCGCCTTGATGTCGGACCAACCCCAGTTGTTTCCCGCATGGCAGACAATCGCAGACGAGGAGAAGCTGTAGCCCTGGGCGTTGATCATCGCGAACGTGTCGCCAGCCCAGCTTGGTGGCGTCTTCGTCTTGTCGATGATCTCATCGATGAGGTTCGGCACGTTGGCCATGGTGGGGTCGTGGTCGAACCAGAAATCGGCCACCTTGCCGTACCCGAGATGAGTGCCCGAACCGGGCCTGTAGTTGTCCCAGTAGCAGAACGCCATGGTCCAGGCAGTCGGACTGCACCAGTACGTCCAGTTGATCGGAGGCATCCGCATCGGATGGGGAATCGTCACCACGGTGTCCACAGCAGCACGGCCGACAGGGGTCGCCGTGGCCTCCGGGGTGCCGGCAAGGGCCGCCGCCCACGCGGCGTCGGTGGTGTCATCCGGTTCTTCGGCGCCCGCCGGTGGTTGATGCAGCGCTTCTGCAAAGGCGTCTGCTTCCTCGAACTCCATCGAGTCGGCATCAAGCAGAAGTGTGCGATCGCCGACGATGCACTCCACGAGTTCCTCGTGAGGATTGGCGAACATCAGCCGGCCGAGTCGGGTGTCCTCCATGCTTTCGGCGGCGTCCGCTGCGCGCGACACTGCTATCGACGCAAGGTCGGCCATGAAGAAGAACGTAGGGAGGACGTTGCTCGTCATGAGGATTGGGCCACGAGTCCGCTGCGCGGACACGTACACGGTGCCAAATCGACCGAACTCGTCTTCCACCTGCTGCATCAGCGGCGGGGTCGCCCAGTGACGCCCTTCGGGCTCCATGCCCATCTCTCGATGGAGAGCGCCGATGCGCGCGAGCAGTGCCCCCACGGCCGGGAAGACGTCGGATTCCAGTGCGAACGGGGTCGCATAGGCGAAGGGTCGCCCATCCAGTCCCGACACGTGCAGAATGGGTCCGATGGTCGCAGGCGCCCCCCATGTTGCCTCAGCGTGACTCCGGGCGACGCGACGCGCCCCATCCTCAGTCACGGTGGCGGCCTCATGCTCGAATCCGTCCGGCCAAGTCGTACCCAGCGAGATCTCACGCCGCGGCATCAGTGCCCCCTTTGGCTGCTGGTTCTACTCCAACTGTATGCCCTTGCCGGTGATCTGGCTAGGGTCGAGCAGGTGTCCCATGTCGCTTTCGCGGGCGCGCCGCCACCGCCTGTTCTCGTCGTCGTCCCTCCTGGCAGTTACCATTGCTCCCACGACCGTCGGCCGCGATGGGCGGACCCTGTCGCTCGCGCTCAGAACTGGTTGTCGCTCGTGTTGAGGAGCCAGCCTCCGAAGCGGGTGCCGTTGGGAGCCATCATCGGGACATCGAACGTCGTCCCATTCAGTGCGAGGATTCCGATGCCCCACGGACTCTCCACCAGAATGTTCGCCCGTCCGTTTCCCGTTAGGTCCTCGAAGCGCCTGAAGTGATTGTCGGTCGTGTTGAGGAGCCAGCCTTCAAATCGGGTGCCGTTGGGGGCCAGCATGGCGCTGTTCATGGTGTCGTCGGTCAACTCGAGCACACCGATGCCCCACGGACTGGAGATCAGCAGTTCGGCGTCGCCGTCACCATCAAAGTCGGCTGCTGCCCAGATCCTGTTGTCGAAGGTGTTGAGCAGCCAGCCACCGAAGCGCGTCCCGTTGCGGGCCATCACCGGAGCGGCGAGCGTGCTCCCCGATAGTTCGAGCATACCAAGCCCCCACGGACTGCCGACGATCATCTCCGCCTTACCGTCACCATCGAAGTCACCGACCGGACCGAACCAGTTGTCGGCGGTGTTCAGCAGCCAGCCGCCGAAGCGCGTCCCGTTGCGGGCCATCATCGGTGCAGTGATGGTGGAACCGGACAACTTGAGCATCCCGAATCCCCATGGGCTTTGCACGAGCATCTCTGCTTTGCCGTCGCCGTCGAAGTCACCGACGGGACCAAAGCGATTGTCGGCAGTGTTCAGCAGCCACCCACCGAATCGCGTCCCGTTGCGGGCGATCATCGATGTTGTGAAGGTGTCACCCGTCAGTTTGAGGATCGATATGCCCCAGGGACTCCGCACGACGATCTCCGCTCTGCCGTCGCCGTCGAAGTCACCGACGGGACCAAAGCGATTGTCGGCAGTGTTCAAGAGCCACCCGCCGAAGCGGGTGCCATTCGGTTTGAGCATCGAAGCGGTGTATGTGCCCCCGGCGACGTTCAGGACGCCGACGCCCCACGGGCTGGTCACGAACAGCTCTGATCGACCATCCCCGTCGAAGTCACCCATGAGGGGAAACCGGTTGTCGGCCGTGTTGAGACGCCAGCCATTGAATCGACTGCCGTTGGGTGCCGCAGCCGGCAAGGAGAGGTTGCCGGCGCCGTACTTCAAGGTCCCGATCCCCCACGGGCTCGAGACCGGGATCTCCGCGATGCCGTCTCCGTCGTGATCGGTATCCAGCACGCCGTTCGACGTCAGGGACTGCATCGCGCGGATGACGGCGCGAAACGCGTCGACGCGACCGTAGCCGTAGTCGAGGTTGTGACCCGTCCAGTCGTACGTGACTCCACCGATCTTGTCACACGTCCCGCACATGACTTGGCGGACGTCGCGAGCGGTGAGATCGGGGTTGATGCTCAGCAAGAGCGCACCCACGCCAGCCGACAGCGGAGCCGCGAAGCTGGTTCCGGTATCCGTCCGCGTGCCACCGCCGGCAGCGATGCTGACCACGTTGACGCCGGGGGCAAGGAAGTCGAGTTCCGCGCCCCGAGCACTGTTGCCCTCGGTGTCGTTACGACGCGATCTTCCAACCGCGATCACGTCGGGATGAGAGACAACTTCATCCTTCGCGATGTCGACGTTGCTCCCGTTGCTGCTGGCCCAGAAAACGGCCGTGCCTCGGCCTTTGCGGCCCTGGCCGGCTGCGAAGACGATGGCGTTCTCCAGGACTGCCGTCAGCGCCCAGTTCGCGCCGTTCGGTCCGAGGCTGGACACGATGATATCTGCGCCCGCCGCAGGATCAGCGCCGGCGATCTCCATACTCGGATTCGCCGCATAGGCAACGGCCCGCGCCAGCGTCGCCTGCGTTCCCACCTGATCACCGCGAGTGGCCACCAGCATCAACTCAGCCTCCGGTGCCGACCCGCATCCGTCGACGCCGTTGTTGTGGCGCGCTGCCGCCATTCCTGCGCAGAACGTTCCGTGGTCGTTGTTCGGGTAGGACGTCAGGGTCTGCTGGTAGTTCCCGGCGTTGTCGAAGAACCCGGACTCGCCAACGATCCCAGCAGACAGGTCGCTGTGAGTGACGTCGAAGCCATTGTCGATGACCGCGACTCGTGTGCCGGCCCCTCGGGTGAAGTCCCACGCATCCTCGGCCGATATGTCGGCCCCGGCCACGCCGCCACCACCGCCGGTGTTGTTGAGATGCCACTGCAGCCCGTATGTGGGATCGGTGGGTGTGAACCGCTGACCGATGTACTCCACGAACGTGGGTTCCGCGAAGAGCGTGACCTCGTTCTCCTGCAGTGAATTGGCGACCTCGAGGAGATCAGCTCCGGCGGAGATCTCCGCTTCGAACTGGTTGGGAGCGAAACGTAGTTCGCGAACAATCGTCAGACCCGCCTCGACGAGCCTGTCTCGCGCCTCCTCCTCAGACAGCTCCGGGTTGAGCTGCACAATGAGCGTCTGCGTTCCGATCAGGACATGCCCATCTTCGAGTTGGTAGACCGAATTGATGTCGGCTACCTGATCGGGCATGTCTCGGGTAGCCCGGGCCGACTCAGTGGCGCCGCCCGATCGAACAAAGATCCAGCCCGAATCCGACAGCGCCTTCGCCTCTTCTTCCTCGATCTCCAGAAGGGGTTGCGCAACGCGTTCGCCGGTCGCCGGTTCACCGAAGATGTCGCCGTCGACGAGCGGTCGGATGCTCTCGTCTATCTGGACGGCCAACACCTCCTCGACCTGTGTAACGGGAACTCGCGCCCCGCGCCGGTAGAAGTAGCGTTCCATGGCGATTCCTCCCTGGTTGACGCCTGTGGTCAGCGTACTCCCGCCGCTTTGGAGCAACAAGGGGTTGTTGCGCTCGGCCGCGAAGGCCGGCTTGGGGACAATGCAGACGCTGTCCGCCGCTCAGTGTTCGGCCACCCATCGGCGTCGGTCTCGGCGCCGGGGAGCGTTCCAGCGTCACGCGGTGCGCCGGATCCGTTGCTCAACCGTTGATGAGTCTCCCCGGCACCAACGCGATCGTCGAGCGTGCCATGACCGGCTTGCAGCCACCGGTCGCTCCGGCGTGCCCAATTCCTGCGACACCGCGTTCCGTGATGGAGCCAAAGCCACCTATGTCGAGGCGATGGGCAACGCCGACACAACGACGTCGACGGGTGAACCCCTTCGAAACCCAGCCGCTCGCTACCGAACACAGCGCAGCCACAAGACGTCGGACCACTATCCGCTGCGGGTGGAGTTCAGAACCGACTTGAGCGTCACCCCGATCGGTAGGTTGTTTTGTACTCGTCGAAGTCCCAGTTCTCGAGAAATCCGGTGGCGGCGGTGACACCGGATTCGTGCAGTTGGTCCTGTGTAGCCTTGTCGAGGTCGAAATCGGTTGCTTTCACGCCGAACGTGTCCACGAAGATGGTGCGGGCTTGGATGTCAGGCTTGTCGATGTACATGGCGTCCCGGAAGCTGGTCATTGTGCCGATCATCGCCCGGGTCAACTCCGCGGGAGTGGAGACATCCTTGGGGAAACTCTCACACAGCGCCCCTGGTCTGCTCGACAGCTTGATCCCAAACGTGGGCCACCGTGGTGGTTGACCGTCGCGACGATCGAAGGCATCGACGGGGAAGTTGGACAACATCCCGCCATCCACGAGCACGGACTTGACCTTCTTGGCCCGGCCGTCTTTGACGCGTTTGTACTCCAGCTTGGCGGGCTCGAAGAAGAACGGGATCGACATCGATCCGCGAACAGCATCAGCAATGCGTTGCTCACCGGCGTCCAACCCGTAGATCCGCTGGTAATCCCACGGGAATCGCACAAGCCGTCCCAATGAGACGTCGGACACGTTCACGACAAGTCGATAGCGTTCATCCGGCTCCAGAGCGCTGTCGGGATCAGGTGGCAACACAAGATCGGAGAAGGTATCGACGTCGCCCAACACGTCATCGAGCCACGTACGCAGGTACTCGCCCTCATAGATGCCGTCATCGACCAACAGCGACAGGATCTTGCCGCCCGGCAGTTTGTCGAGCCACGACTCGTCCTGGAACCGCGAATAGTCGGTGGCCTCCATGATGTCACGCATCTCCTGGGCAGACTTGCCGGCAGCAACCAACGCCCCCACGATCGCACCGGCCGAAGTGCCGGCCACTCGTTGAACCACGTAGCCTGCATCCATCAACACCGACAGGGCACCCACCAAGGCAATACCCTTCACACCGCCACCCTCAAGCACCACGTCAACGTTTCGACTGTCACCCATGACAACCTCTCCCAATTCATCCGCTCCCCTCCCACAACCCTACCCGTCGAGATCAGGGGTCGTCGTGCCGTACGGGCTCCCGTCTTGTGGGCACTCCTGGGGATTGAAGCAGTGATCTCTGTCGTGTCGAGCCTGATTGGGGCTACGCCCTGGCCTAGCGTCTCGTGAGAAAGCCTTGTGTGGCAACACTTTCGTTGCTCACGGTTGTTCGTCGTTTCGCGTCGTTTCTCGGTTGCGTGTGGGGTTTTGTGGGGTTTTCAGTGGATCACTCAGCGACCCGTCCCCCAACTTCGGCCACGGCGCACTCCGGCGCCACCGCACCGCGGGTCCCATCCCAGTGTGGAGGTTTCTGCGAACTCAGCCCGGATCGTCCGATGTACCGCCGACACCGCGAGGTACGAGCCAGCACGCACCAACTGAACCACCATGGCGGTCAGACGGCGACGAGACGCCTGCTACGTGCGACCGGCGGCGGCGACTCGCCCAAGTACGTCTCGGGGAAGCGCTCGCCGAACATCATGTGCCCTCTGAGGGGATCACCGCATCTCGCGTACATCATCGAGACCGGCACCGACTCCGACCGACTCCGCACCACCCAAGACCGGAACACCGCCCGCTGACCCCAACCCGCCACCACTCTCCGTTGCGAGACACATGCCAAGTGGGACCAAATCAAGTTGACATTGCCAACCCCTTGTTGCCTCTCCAAAGGAGAGGGGTCAGCCCCTCCCAGCCGGTTATGGGCCGAATGGCCAGGTCGATTGGCCCGCGCTCAGAAGTCGCGTCTCGGCACCTATCCATTGTCCCGGGATCATACTCGGATTACCGCAGGGGGTGTCCACGTGGAGTCAAGGGCATCTTCCTTGGGCCAGTACATACGCAGGACCAGGTAGAACGAGCCGTCCGGAGCTGGAAGCCAGTTCGCACGACCTTCGGTCGTGTCGGGCTCATCGTGCTGGATGAACAGCGTGAGCGATCCGTCCTCACCGAACACCAGTCCTTGAGTTGTCGAGTTGATCAGGTACCGGTCGATCGGGTTGTCCACCAGGTATCCAGCGGTCCCGTCATAGGAGGTGTCGTACATGGTGACGGACCAGAAAGCATGGACAGGAGGAAGACTCGCGAACGTCATCATGTACTTCTGCGAGCCGTCGAACGGTGCGTCGTCGGCGTCCTCTCTGGCCGATGGATAGAAGGCTTCGATCTTGTCGTTTCCACCCCATCCGCCCATGGCCGCGGCAGCGCGAAGCAGGTAGTCGCCTGCGTAGAAGCCGCGGTCACCAAACGGGTCGGTTTGGGACCACCCGTTGACCATCTCCTGATTCCCGATCTCTGCCGCGATTCTCTCCCGTGCCCTGTCTACTCCAGAACGCAAGGCGTACCGTGTCGCATCGTCGAGAGCGTCGCTGTCGAATTCGACGTTTGGTCCAATCCCGATTCGAGAGAATCGCTCCATGATTCTGATCTCGTCGGGGTGGGTTGGCTGACACAAGGGCAATAACGCGTTCACGTAGCCGATGAACTGCTCATCCCGTGAAGCCGGGTCATCCCAAACCGGCCAGTCGAAGGGGAGAGCTTGCAGAGCCGTCCCACCCTTGAACTCCGAAAGCGAACGCAGTTCGTATTGACCCATGACCCGATCGAGGGCCTCGACGTCATCAGGTCCGAGTAGCTGCGAACGCCCGAGCAGGAATACCAGGTCTGTCTCGAAGCGAAGCACGTCTGTGATTCCGTCGGGCACATCGCCCGCCCACTGCGGACCGGCAATCAGATAGGAACCGGCTTCCGAACCCGTCGCACGAGACCCCACGAAATGCTCGTTCATCCCGAACAGGTCCTCGAACTGCAACACGTAGTAGCGATCACTGACCGCTGGTACCGAAACCACCATCGGCTCAGCACGGAGATCCAGAGCAGCGAACGAGTACGGCGTGTCGGCGTTCGGTGTTATGACATCCTTGAACGTGTGATCCAACGTCACCGCCTCGCCCCCAAGCGTGTTCATAGGACGAACGTACGACGGCAGCGACGGCACCAGAAACGAACCAAACGCGAACCTGTATCCCATCAGCATCGGGAAGAAGAACACATAGGCTTCTTCAGCGATAGCCGCAATTGCCTCTGCACCCTGGCCGGAAGTAGGAGTTTGCCCGTTCGCCATGGCTTCCTCTCATTGCGTCCCGCCATCGTACGATTGATACCCGCTCTGAGCCGAATCGACGTTGCCAGACGAGCGGAACCACCCCCACACACCCGCCCATATCGAAGCACCTATGGGTGGCCGGGCGCTCCTGTATGCTCGGAGGTGATGAGGCGGTCTCTTGAGATCGAGGCGTTGGTTCGTCGATTCCTGCACGGGATGATGGACCGAGAGATGGAGCTCAATGTCCTGTCCACGTCCCCGGGTTTCTTGACGATCGGGACCGATGAGCGTGAGTGGTGGCGGGGCCGGGATGAGCTCATGGCCGTTGAAGATGCGGCGCTCGGCGAGATGGAGCAGCACCGCGAGGATATCGGTTCTCCTCTGATTCATATCGCTCATGTTGAAGCTTTCGAGTCCGGCGAGATCGGCTGGGCTGCAGCGAGGTACGGGTATGCCATGGCTGCCCCGAGTGATCCGGTTCAGCTGAGGTCTACGTTCGTGCTGCTTCTGGAGGCTGGGATGTGGCGGATCTTGCGGATGCATCACTCGATTGGTGTCCTCAATGAGGACATCTTCGGCCTCGAATTGACCACGAACCTCGATGAACTGGTGTCGTCGCTTGACAGCGAAGCCAGGGACACAATCGCGGCGACGGCACCGGTTGGTACGGCGACGGTCATGTTCACCGATATCGAGAACTCCACACGAATCTCCGAAGCGGTTGGAGACGAAGCCTGGATGGTGGTCGTCAAATCCCACTTCGAGATACTGCGTCGGATTGTGGAAGCGGAGGGCGGAACGGTCGTCAAAATGCTCGGAGACGGCGGGATGTTCACCTTCGCATCTGCTCGTGCTGGACTGTCCGCTGCGGTACGGATTCAGCGAACCGAGTCAACAACACCACGCGACACCAGCTTCACGGTCCGCGTCGGATTGCACTCGGGGGATGTGCTTCGTTCAGAAGGCGACTATGTCGGAGCGACGTTGAACAAAGCAGCACGCATCGCCGCAGCCGC
>JAUXCV010000495.1 GCA_030618675.1 Acidimicrobiia bacterium
GGTCGTCTCCGCTGCTACGACATCTGTATCGGCGTTGTCCCCAGCAAGAGCGAGGAATCCGATCCCCATGCCGACAAGGACAACGACCACAGCAACCGCTGCGAAGATCCACGGCAATGCGGAGCGCTTCTGCTGCGATTCGGCCCCGCTCATGGCCTTTCCGCATTCGGAGCAGTACGAACCAGAGTGAGTCTGGCTCTCTCCGCACCAGGGACAGAACGGTGCCCCACCCCGTGTCGTCATCTCATCGTCCACGTCTGTCTTCCCCCTTCACGAGATTCGAGGCCGGCCCATCAAGGCTCTGGCCCATCGACAGCGCGTTGCTCTCACCGTCCATCTCTATGACGCCACGATCATCACGTGCGGTTCCCGTTTTCCACCTCTGTGCTCTCGTTTCCCAACCCACCTGCCAGCGTACGCCACAAGACATGAGCGCACACAATCGGCTGTCGGTCCGTGAGACTTCAGATCCCTTGCACGTTCACCCGGCCGCCAACCCACAGGGCCGCGAAAAGGACCTTCGACCGCAGCGTCGGATGCAGCAGCCTGACGCCCGAATACCGGAACTCGTCGAAGCACAGAGCGCACCTCCGCCACCGAGCACTCCCCGCCGCTGTGTCCCGGATCACGGAGAGATCAGGCGCGGTTGTACTTCGCGTCGAACGACGCATCGGACGAGAAGAAGAAGACCAACGCCTCGAAGAAGGCTATGAACGCTGGAATGAACGTCCAGAAGAACAAGAGATAGAGGATGCCGAGACCGGTCTGACCGAGGTAGAAGTGATGAGCGCCGAGTCCGCCCAGGAACAATGCCAGCAGACCGGCCGTGATCCGTGACTTCGCAGGGCGCACAGCGAGTTGGTGCTGCCACACGCCGCAGTGGACGCATATGTCAGCCCGTGGATCGATCGGGGAGCCGCAGGCACGGCAGTACGTCCCCGCCACGAGAACGACATTGGTAGGCGTGGGAACTTCGTCGACCGGCTGTGCTTCTCTCATCACCGTCGCCTCGACATCGTCGGTGACCGCAGGACCGTCGGACCCTTGTTCGATCTGTGTTTCGCCACCCTGGAGACGCGCCCGCATTCGAGTCGCCGACACTTCGTTCGCCCAGGCTTCGGTGTCATCGGGATCGAACACGAGACGATCGTCACCAACGCTCAATTCGGTCGTGACGTCGTCGCTGACGAAGACAACGTCCGCCAGGTTCCAATCCGCAACGAGGCTCTCACCGACGTGGATCACGACTCGACCATCAGATGACACATCCACCGTCGCCTGCGTGGCCGACGACGGGTCGTCCTCTCCCAACCAGATCCGCCCGGTGTGTTCCATCGGAACCCCCTCAGTGTGACCATGAGGCTAGCCAGTTGGCCGGGAAGCCCCTTCCTCCGGACGCCAGAACCGGAATCGAACGATCGGGCTGAATAGGCTGGCGGCGTGAGACTCCGCGCCATCACTGCCGCCGTCCTTGTGGTCGTCATGTCATCGTGCGCGACGTCGACATCGACGTCAACAACCCTGCTGGCCTCGGACCCAGACCCTCCCTCTCCGGCGGTCGCGACCCCAACCCCGGCCGTCACGACCGGCCCCGCACACGCACCGATCTGGATCACGGTCAAGTACCG
>JAUXCV010000129.1 GCA_030618675.1 Acidimicrobiia bacterium
TCGGAGTACTACGCGCGACGCATGACCCGTACCCCGGAGCCCGGGAAGATGGGCGAGGTGAGCGACGCACCGGCCAACGCGCTCGACCGTATCTTCGTCCAATCCTCCGAGTCGATGAAGCAACTCCCCGACAACTGCGTTGCCCTCATGGTGACCTCGCCGCCGTACAACGTCGGTAAGGACTACGACGAAGACCTCGACCTCAGTGAGTACTTGAGCCTGCTCCGACGGGTCTTCACCGAGACGTACCGCGTCGTCGAACCCGGGGGGCGTGTCGCTGTGAACGTGGCGAACCTCGGCCGCAAGCCGTACCTGCCTCTCAATCACCTCATCGGCGTGCTTCTCACCGAGATCGGGTTCATGCTCCGCGGCGAGATCATCTGGAAGAAGGCGAAGGCGGCCGGGGGATCGACCGCGTGGGGATCGTGGCAGTCGGCGAAGAACCCGACGCTTCGTGACGTACACGAGTACGTCCTCGTCGCATCGAAGGAATCGTTCCGAAGGGAGCGGAAGGGCGACGACACGATCTCGAAGGAGGACTTCCTCGAGGCAACGATGTCCGTGTGGGACATTCTCCCTGAGTCGGCCCGAAGAGTTGGGCACCCGGCGCCGTTCCCGACCGAACTGCCACGGCGGCTCATCGAGTTGTATACCTTCGAGGGTGATCTGGTGCTCGACCCATTCCTTGGATCCGGATCGACGGCGATCGCCGCAGTGCAGACCGGGCGACACTTCGTCGGCTACGAAACCGATTCGGAGTACGCCGCCCTTGCGGAGAAGCGGATAGCCACGGCCCGGGCCGGGCATCGGGCGACGCTGTTTTGACCGACGAGCCGATCCGATCGGACACCCCGATGGAGAAGGCCGTTCTGGCAACCGTTCCGTTCCTGGCCATCGGTCTCGTCGGGTCGATGCCGCTCATCCTCGTCCGGTGGTCGCCGCCACCGTTCGGTGTCGTGATCGTTCACCTCGCCGTTCTCGTGTTCCTCGGGTTGGTCGCTGTGATTCGACTTGCCCCGATGGCCGGCATCGACTGGTTCAAAGGACGGGCGTGGTCACCGTTCTGGCGTTCGGCCGCGTCTGGAATCTCAGTGGTGTTCCTGGTGACCGGCATGGTCGGCCTCGTGACGCTTGCATCTTCGGCCGCGCTGCGATATCCGCCTTCCATGCAGTTCCTCCAACTGCTCTCGGCACTGGACATCGCATGGGCGGGCGCTGCCCTCGTGATCGGGATCTACCGTGCCTGGCGTCTCCCCGCGGCAGTAGCGGCGGGCACAGTGCTTGCGATCGTCTGCGTCTGGTCGATCTGGCGGTATCTCGATGTCGTCGGGTTCGGTCCGGCCGGTGAGTGGATCGTCGACTCGGCGGCGCTCGCCAGGCATGTGCTGCCATTCGACGTGGCGGCCGCTGTGATGGCCGTCGGGGCGTTCGTATTCGGGACGCGCCGTCAGGCGATGGAACAGGCGAGTCCCCAGTCGTAGGGCACGTACACGACCTTCGGTGACGAACCGACCACCCAATCGGCGTCCTCGACCGGTAGCCATCTGGAGATGACCGTCGAGAGATGCTTCTTGCGCGATGGGAGCCACGTGGGCATCCGATCCGGACGGGTGAAATCGCCTCCGTACCAGAGGAAGATGCGGGAAAGTCTCAGCGTCCCGGTGGTGCGGTCGACAGAAGCGCCACCGCCGGCGAGGAATGAGCGCATCTGGTCGTCGAGTTGGTCGTCGATGTTCTCGCCGAACGGTTCGTATCTGAGAGTCGGACAGGAGACGGATCCACAGACGAGAGCGCCGTGGACTCGGGGATCGCCGAACCGGCGGATCTTCCCGTGTTCGATGTCGTTGAGCGATAGTGATTCGCCGGCGATCGTTGCCCACGACGTGTCGAACACACCCGGGATACGCAGGACCGTCGAGGCACCGCTTTCGAAGGCGTCGGCGGCGGTCGCCAGTGCCCCGGCGTTGTAGAGATTGAGCCAGAATGCAAGCGCTCCATCATGAGACAGCGAGTCCGGGTCGGTGGCCTGCATGCGATCCCGGAAGGCGTCCAGGCGTTGGAGCTCGTTCGGGAGCGTTGCGATTCCGCCGGACTTCAGCGATTCGAGGACACTTCCGAGGTCGGCCGACTCGACATTGCCTGCTCCTGACGGACTGGGTCGTCTTGTTCGGCGTGCCTGAAGGATCGACAGAGCGACCGCTATCGGATTGGGTTGATCGGCCATCGAGAGTGCTCCGGGGACAGGTTCCCACGCTCAACGGCGCAGGGGGTGTATGTGTTCCCGTGGACCCGCCGTCACTCCTCGGCGGAGCGGCCCTTGTAGAAACGGAGGTACAGGTACCCGGCGACGCCGGCCACGAACGACCCGATGAAGATTCCGATCTTGGCCTCGTCGGAGAACAGGTGCGCATCCGGGCTCGACCGGAAAGCGAGTTCCGATATGAAGAGCGAGACGGTGAACCCTATACCCGCAAGGAACCCGAGACCGATGACGTGGCCGAAGGTGGTGTGGCGCGGCAACTGACCCAGTTTGAGCTTGAGACCGAGCCACGTTGCGAGAGCGATTCCGACCGGTTTGCCCACGATGAGGCCGACGGACACGCCGAGCGCCACGGGGCTGGTCACGGCCTCGACAATGTCGATGTCGACGAACCGAACTCCCGCATTGGCAAGGGCGAACAGGGGGATGATCAGGAACGACGACCAGGGATGCAGAGCGTGTTCCCACCGCTCGAGCGGCGAGACCGACTCTCTGGCGATCGCAGCGAGTTCCAGGGCGTCCTGGTCGAGACGCGCGTGAGCTTGAGGCGATGCCGCGTCCCGATCCCAGCGCTCGAGGATCCACCCGGCCCGCCTTCGGAAGTCCTTGTCGCTGTAGTAGGCCCGGGCCGGGACGAGCAGGCCCAGGATGACTCCTGCGACCGTTGCGTGCACCCCGGATTCGAGGAAGCCGTACCAGGCGAGCAGCGCCAGAGGGAGGTAGAAGATCCCGGCACGAATCCCCGCTCGGCTGGCCACGGAGATCAGAGCCAGGGTGGCGGCGGCCACGATCAGCCAGACGAAAGCGAGGTCATCCGTGTAGAAGATCGCGATGACGAGGATCGCCCCGATGTCATCGACGATCGCGAGAGCGAGCAGGAACAGCTTGGCTCCAACCGGGACCCTGGTCGACAACAGGGCGATCACGCCAACCGAGAAGGCGATATCGGTGGCCATCGGGATTCCCCAGCCGGCGAGCGCGTCGGCGGGACCACTCGATGCGACGAAGGCAACGTAGATGAGGGCGGGGACGACCATCCCTCCCAGGGCGGCCACGACGGGGAGCGAAGCCTTCTTCACCGAGTTCAGTTCACCGACGACGAGTTCCCGCTTGATCTCGAGGCCGACGACGAAGAAGAAGATCGCCATCAGGCCGTCGTTGACGAAGTGCTTCAACGACTCGTCGAAGTGGAACCCCGCGACATCGAACGTGATATGGACGTTCCAGAACTCGAAGTAGGACTCGCCCCATGCCGAGTTCGCCCAGATGAGGGCGAGGATGGTCGCGGCCAACAGCACGATCGCGCCGGAGGCCTCCGTCCGCGTGAATCCGAGTGCCGGGCGGATGAAGCGCCTCGGGATCAGATCGTCGGAATTCACCCAGGTTTTGTGGAGTGGTTCGGTGTCGCGGTCCATGCGAATCCGGAGAGTAGCGGTGCATGACCGACTGTCCGCTCAGGCGTGCGGGTACCATCCCGTCGCGCCTCGAAAGGTTTCGGTGCTTCTCGACCTGATCAGGATCATCGGAGGGTTGATCGCCCTCATCTATGCCGCCGACCGGCTAGCGAAGTCCGCGGTGAGGATCTCGCGCGCTTTCGGCGTTTCCGTCATCTTCATCGGGGCGGTCGTCGTTGGCTTCGGGACGTCTGTCCCGGAGTTCGTCGTTTCGGCGCTTGCCGCGTTGGAAGGCGAACTCGACCTGGCCGTAGGCAACGTCGTCAGTTCGAATATCTCGAATGTGACCTTCGTGCTCGGCTCCGCAGCGCTGATATCTCCACTCGCCGCCAGAGGGAGGATCTTCAGGCGCGAGGGCGCTCTCATGTTCGCATCCGTTGCCGTGTTGGCAGCCTTCCTTGCCAACGGATCGCTTGACGCCTGGGAAGGCTTCCTGCTGCTCGCTCTGCTTGGAGGGGCGATCTGGCTCATGGTCGGGTGGTCGACTAGCGATCCAGACGCCTTGCTCGGCCAGGTCGATGACGAAGATGAACCGGACATCACCAAGGACCCTGAAGACCTCGCCGCCTGGCGGAAGAAAGTGGGCAAGGAGATCCTTGTCGGTGTGGGGGCACTGATCGTGACGGTGATCGCCGCAGATTTCCTGCTCGATGGTGTCCTTGGTGTGGGTGCGCAACTCGGACTCTCAACGCTGTTCCTCGGCGTGATCACCGGAGTGGGCACGAGTCTTCCCGAATTCGCGGCAGGTATCGCCGCGGCGCGCAATCGGGAGCCGGAGTTGGTTCTGGGGAACGTCCTCGGGTCGAACATCTTCAACTCGCTGGGTGTTATCGGACTCGCAGCGATTCTCGGTCCGGGAGAGTTATCCGCCGTCGGTATCCCGCTGCTGGCGGTCATGGTCGGTGTGATCTTCATCGCCGGAGCCTTCGCCCTCACCGGCAGGCGTATCAACCGGATCGAAGGCGGAATCCTGTTGGCGATGTTCGCCGCCTTCGTCATCTACGCCTTCATCTAACCCCTCCCTTGGCGTCTGGCGTCCATCCGCCACGGGATACGAGCTGTGCGGACGCCAAACGCCTGGGGGGCGATCGGGGGTCTTCACATCGGGGCGGCGCTCTGGCACGGTGTCAGCATGGAAGAAAGGGAGCGCCGTCTCAACACGATCGCCCGAGATCAGCGAGGGTTGTTCACGATCGCTCAAGGTCTCGCCTGCGGCTTTCCCCGAGCGACGATCAACGGCAGGGTCACTCGCGGCAGGTACGAGGCGATCTTCCCAGGTATCTACGGGATGGCAGGATCCGAGGACTCGTGGCACCGCCGGGTGTTGGCGTCGGTTCTGTCGGCAACTAGTCCGGCGGGGGCCTCACACCGGACGGCGGCGTATCTGTGGGGTCTGACCTCCACGAGGCCGGACGAGATCGAGGTGGTCACGCCGAGACACCACCGTCGGAAGCGCTCGGACTTCGCTGAACACGAATCGAAAGATCTCATGAAGTCGGACGTGGTGCTGGTGGATGGCATCCCCGTAACGACAGCGGTGCGCACCGTCGTTGACCTCGGTGCCTCCGCACCTC
>JAUXCV010000084.1 GCA_030618675.1 Acidimicrobiia bacterium
CCGCGATCAACAGGGTGTACGTCGCTGCGAACGCCGTTCAGGTGACACGCCGTCGGGGATGGGACGAAGCCTCCAGCGGTGCAGTCGCCTCGGTCATTGCCGATCTGTTCCCCGTCTACGGCTAGGCCGGCCTTCGTCGGCGTAGTCCGTATTCCGTACTCCGTACTCCGTACGTACGGGCTACGGGATACGGGATACGGGATACGGAATACGGAATACGCGGGCCGAAGGCCGGCTCAGCCGTAGACGGGGAACAGATCGGCAATCACCGAGGCGACTGCACCACCGGAGACTTCGTCCCATCCCCGACGGCGTGTCACCTGAACGGCGTTCGCAGCGACGTACACCCTGTTGATCGCGGGATCGGACTCGAAGATCCTCGCAGCCAGGATGGCGACGAAATCATCATCGTCCGGCTCCGCCGGAGCCTCGTCGAACGAACGCGTCCCCATGCTCGCCAGGTTGCGATCAAGGGTGAAGATCGTCACATCACCGACCGCAACCCGGTCGAGTTCTCCAATACGCTGCCCCATATCTCACTCCCGGTGTCGAGGATCAGAGACTAGACAGCAGCGAGAACCTCGGGTCTTTCTACTCTCTACTTCCCTACTCTTCTCAGTGCTTCGGCGTACCACCAGTCGCACTCCCCACGCGATGCACCTTCATCAGGTTCGTCGAAGCCTGGAGATTCGGTGGGATCCCCGCGACCATCACCGTCGTGTCGCCGGTTCGGGCGATCCCGTGTTCGAGCAGGTACTCCTCGGCGAACGTGAGCATCTCATCGGTCGACTGGTGCGTCGGCGTGTGCAGCGGCGTGATACACCCGAAGAGCGCCATGAGCCGGTACGTCGCTTCATGCGGTGTGAAGGCGTAGACGTCGGCCCGTGGCCGGTGTTTCGAGAGGAGCCGCGCGGTCGTCCCTGACTCGGTGAACGCGACGATCGTATCGACCCCCAGTCGGTTCGCCGTCTCCACGGCGGCCTGTGCTACCGCCGACGCGTACGGAGATCGATCGTGCAGCATCGCCGCGTACGGTGCGGACACGAATTCCGGGCTCTGTTCCGCTTCCCGACTGATCGCGGCCATGGCTCGAATTGTCTCGCCCGGATAGGCACCGATCGCAGTCTCCGCAGAGAGCATGACCGCATCGGTACCGTCGAGCACCGACCGGTACACGTCGGATACTTCGGCTCTGGTCGGCCGGGGGTTGGTGATCATCGACTCGAGCATCTCGGTTGCGATGATGGTGATCTTCCCGGCGCTGTTCGCCCGCTCGAGAATCTCCTTCTGTGCTCGCGGAACACTCTCGAAACTCAACTCAACACCAAGGTCTCCGCGAGCCACCATCGCGCCGTCGGCCTCGGTGAGAATGTCATCGAGATTGCGGTAGCCAGACACAGATTCGATCTTCGCGATGATCGGCGTGTACCCGACGTGTCTTCGGATATCGCGAATGTCCTCTCCCGACGACACGAACGATGCTGCGATGAGATCGAACCCGATCTCCCGGCCGATCGCAAGGTCTTCGACGTCCTTCTCTGTGATGACCGGCACAGCGGAGTCGCTTCCTGGGAAGGCAGCGCCTTTGTGATCGAACAGTTCGCCCCCGCCCACGACCCGGGTCCGGGCTTTCCCACCGGATGCCGATACCACTTCGAGGCGGATCATCCCATCCGCAAGGAGCACCTCCGAACCGGGTTCAAGATCGACACGCTCAAGATACGCGATGCAGATCGTCGATCTGTCACCCTCACCCTCACCGGGTTCGAGCGTGACATCTGCCCCCTCGTCGAGGATGATCGAACCGGCGGGGAACGTGCCAACCCGGATCTTTGGCCCCTGGATGTCCTGCATCGTCGCGACCGAGACGCCGGCTTCCGACGCGGCGATCCGAACCCATTCGTGTCGACGGGCGTGGTCTTCCGCCGTGCCGTGCGAGAAGTTGAAACGTGCGACATTCAGACCGGATTCGATCAGCGTACGCACACCGTCGAGTGAGTCCACTGCCGGCCCCAACGTCGCGACGATCTTGGTCTTCCTTTTCATACCGTCATCCTACCGACGGCGGCCCGACCCCTGGCTCACTCCCCTTCGAGAACCATCCTCAGGAATGTCCGGGTCCGTTCCTGGTCGGGATCGACCAGCACCTTGCCCGGTGGGCCCTCCTCCACCACCACGCCTTCGTCCATGAAGACCACGCGATCCGCCACACCTTTGGCGAACCCGATCTCGTGTGTGACGACAAGCATCGTCATCCCCTCCTCGGCCAGGGTGCGCATCACGCCGAGGACCTCTCCGACGAGTTCGGGATCGAGGGCACTCGTCGCTTCATCGAAGAGCATCATGTCCGGTTCCATCGAGAGTGCACGAGCGATCGCGACTCGCTGCTGCTGACCGCCCGAAAGCCGCCGCGGAAAATCGCCGGCCTTCTCCTCAACACCGACCTTCTCGAGATTCTCGAGGCCGATCCTCTCTGCCTCGCCCTTGGAGCGGCCGAGAACCTTCCGCTGGGCGATCGTGACGTTCTCCATAACGGTCAGGTGATTGAAGAGGTTGAACCGTTGAAAGACGATGCCGATTCGACGTCGAACCGCATCCGCGTCGGTATCCGGATCGGTGATGTCTTCGCCCTCGATCAGGATGGTGCCACTCGTTGGCTCTTCGAGTCGGTTGACACAGCGGAGCAACGTGGACTTGCCCGACCCGGAGGGACCCAGCACGCACACCACCTCTCCCATGGCTACCTGAAAATCGATTCCTCGCAGGACCTCCAGATCTCCAAAGTACTTGTGGAGGCCTCTGATCTCGATAGCGCTCGTCATTTGGACTTCGCCACCTTCTTCTCGAGCCGCGAAACGAAACGAGTCATAGGAATCGTCAGGAGCAGGTACACCAAGCCAGCGACGACAAGTGGGGTGGCGTTCGCAGAATGAATCACGCCGTCTCGGCCCCAGCGCGTCAACTCTTTGGTTGTGACGGTCACCCCGATGGCAGACACGAGCGATGTGTCCTTGAGCAGCAGGATGAACTCGTTCGTGAGCGGTGGGATCATCAGCCGGAACGCCTGTGGGAGGATGATCCAGATCATCGCCTTCGAGTAACTCATGCCGAGTGACCGCGCGGCCTCCATCTGACCGCGGTCGACCGCTTCGATCCCGGCCCGGATCGTCTCCGCCATGTAGGCGCCCATGACGAGCGAGAGGGCCAGTGCACCCGGTCCGAACGTCGTCGGGATCCGTATTCCCAGGGCGATCGGTACTCCAAGGCCGATGAGCAGGATCCACACGAGGAGAGGGATGCCACGGACGACGTCGATGTACGTCGCCGCTGCCCATCGAAACGGCGCCGACTGGGAGAGACGCATCAACGCGAACACCAGGCCGAGCACGAGGCCGCCGATGAACCCAAGGATCGTGTAGATGATCGTGTTCTTGGCGGCGATCAGCAGGATGTCGGGGAACTGGTCCGCCACGATCTCCGGTCGGAACATCGTGTCGATCACCCTCGCCCAGTCGATCGCGAGCAAGAACGCAACAGCCAGGACAACGAAGAGGACATACGACACGCCGCGCCAGATTCGCACCCTGCGTCTCTTGGATAGTTCTCGCCACCAGTTCAGCACGAGGGAGAGCATAACGAATGGAGGGGACCCGCGGGTCCCCTCCATCGACTGTCGCTAGTTGGGCGGCTATTCGCCCCTGGTTCCGAAGTACTTCTCGTGGAGGTCGCCGTAGGCGCCGCTCTCCTTGAGCGCCTTCAGAGCATCGTTGATCTGCCCGGCAAGGCCCTCGTTCTCGAGCGCCAGGCCGAAGCCGTACTGCTCCTCGGTGTCGTACGTCTCGGTGATCACGAAATTGGGGTCTTGCGTAGCCCGATACCCGTTCACCGGAAGGTCCTGCAGGATCGCATCAACGGAGCCGGACTCGAGAGCGAGGAACAACGCAGCGCCCTCATCGAACGACACGAGCTCTGCGCCGGCCGGCTTGTTCTCAGTGGCGTACAGCTCTCCGGTCGTGCCCACCTGGACGCCGATCTTCTTGCCGTCCGTATCAGCGAGCATCATTCCGTCGTTGCCGGCGGTGACCATCAGGGACTGTGCGGCATTGAAGTACGGATCGCTGAACAGAGCGTTCGCCGCTCGTTCTTCTGTGATCGTCATCGCTGATGCCACCACGTCGCATGCGCCGGCCGCAGGCTGGAGCCAGATCCCATCGAACGGCGTGTTCGCCACGACGAGTTCAAGTTCCATTTCCTTCGCTATCGCATCCATCAGTTCGATGTCGAAACCGCTGTAGCCGGCGGGTCCCGACGGGTCCTCGAACTCGAACGGCTCGTACGGGGATTCCGAACACACCGTCAGCTTGCCCTCAGCAACAAGTGCCGCATCATCGCCCGACGAGCACGCAGCCGCTACGAGCGACAGCGCAAGAACGAGAAGCAATAGGGTCGTGAAACGCTTCATTTGATCTCCTTTGATCGAAACCCGGCTCTCCGGGCACCTCAATCATAGATGCTCTTGCCGCAGGGCAAGTGCTCCGATCTCGGTAGGCTCGATTCCGATCATGTGCACGAGCAACGACCGCACCGATGGCCTTCACACCTCACCTCGGTACTCCCGGTGACCGTTGCAGCCATCGTCCCGATCCGCTCGTTCACGGGACTCACTCGGCTTTCGGCGGTGCTCGACGAAAGTAAGCGGGCGTCGCTGATGCGACGACTAGCCGCCAACACGGTCTCGGCCGTCCAGGAGGCTGGTCTCCCGGCGCTGATCGTCTCCAATGATCCGAACGTCACGTCGTGGAGCGCGGCCCATGGCTGCACGGTTGCTGCAGAACCCGACGCCGGTGGCCTCGACGGCGCAGCAGCAGCGGGTGTCGCGGCAGTGGGGGGTCGTCCATGGATGGTTGTCCATGCTGATCTCCCGGCGATCGAGGCCGACGACATCCGTGCCGGCGCACGGCTGGCAGAACGTGGATACGTTCTCGCTCCATCCCACGACGGAGGAACATCGCTGATCGGCGGCACCGGAACCGGATTCCCATACCGATATGGCCCGGGGAGTTTCCGTCGCCACCTCGCCGCAGTTCGCGGAGAAGCAACGATCCTCATCAGACCCGGCCTGGCCCTGGACCTAGACCACCCCCGTGACCTGGACGTGTTGACGCGACTCGGATATCTCTAAGTCAGTAGTCAGTAGTCAATATCCAATGAAGGGTGTGCGCTACTCCGCTACTGATCTACTGATCTACTCCCCATCTAATCTCCACCCCACTTCGCAGAACCGACAGGGAGAAGAGACATGACCACCAACACGCTCGTGCTCGGTGCTGGGATCGTCGGTTCTGCGGCGGTGTGGGATCTCGTTCGTCGGGGCCACACCGTGACCGTGGCCGACGTCGATCCAATGGTCGCCGACGAGGTAGCAGCCTCATTCGGAGCGTCACCCGCCCACCTCAACGTGAGCGACGGGCGACAGCTCATGACTCTCCTCGACGGATTCGATGCCGTGGTCTCGGCTGTTCCGTACCGTTTCGGCGTCGCTGTTGCCGGTGCTGCGATTCGAGCCGGCGCTCACTATGTGGATTTCGGCGGCAATCCGACCGTCGTGGCCCGGCAGAGCGAACTCAACGGTGCCGCCGTCAACGCCGGCGTCCTCGTTGCGCCCGATTGCGGTCTTGCTCCGGGCCTCGCAAATGTGATGGCGGAGCACCTCATCTCAACGACGCCGGGGCGTGTGCGCTCGGTCCAGATGCGCGTTGGTGCCCTGCCTCCGGAGCCGGTCGGTGCGCTCGGATATCAACTGGCGTTCGATCCCGCCGGCCTGATCAACGAGTACGCAGAACCGTGCGAGATCGTGGAGAACGGCTCGTACCGCACCGTCGATCCACTGACCCGTTTCGAGACCGTCGAGTGGGAAGGTCGAGGACCCCTCGAAGCGTTTGCTACTGCAGGTGGCACATCGACGATGTGCCACGACTACGAAGGAAGCGTCGACCACCTCGAATACAAGACGCTCCGATTCCCAGGCCACGGCCGCATCTTCGCTGCGATTCGCGGCATGGGTCTGTTCGACGAGACCGGGGAGCCATCGCCGCGTTCCGTCCTGCTGACAGCCCTCTATCGAACGCTGCCCAGGGGAGATGACGACCTTGTGCTCGTTCGCGTGTGGGTCAAAACGGATGAAGCCACGAGAACCATGGAGATCGAAGACGTCCACGACGGGCGTTTCTCAGCACTTGCACGCACCACGGCGTTCCCCGCCACGGCACTCATCGATCTCGTCACGCGCGGCATCGTCACGAAAACCGGTGTCCACACGATGCAACGCGCCATCGATGCCGACGCTCTCATCAAGGCTCTTCAGCCTGTCGGGATCACAGTGACCGATCGGAGGTCGTGACCCCCTCTACGGCGTTGCAGTCCCCGCCTGTTCGGCTCCGATGCGATCGCTCGTCTCGGGATCGAAGAAATGCATCTTGCTGGTATCGAGCACCAGCTTGATCTCGGATCCGTTCGGCACAGAAATATCGGGGCTGACACGAGCGCTGAACTTCGTCTCATCACCCAGGCTCGATGCATCGGTGCCCTGGTCGGCGAGCAACTCCTCGATATCCGGCGTCATCACCGGCACCTCCGGCATCGAGAAATGAACATACGTATCCGAACCCAGCACCTCGTTCACGTCCGTCGTCGCGGTGATCGTGCGATCCGGATCCTCCGGAACCACCCTCGAATCCTCAAAGTCGCCCGGCCGCATCCCAACAACCAACTTCTGATTCATGTAGTTCTCAATACCCGGATGTCGATCCAGAGCCGTCTTCACCAGCTTCACCCGCTGACCCGCGAACGAGCACCACACATCCTCACCCTCAGCCGAGAGCGTCCCATAGATCAGGTTCATGGCAGGAC
>JAUXCV010000035.1 GCA_030618675.1 Acidimicrobiia bacterium
CTCGACACCGAAGAGGGCGAACTCGTCTTCGACGAGATCTACGGATGGACCGACATCCGACTCGCGCGTGACGAGGACTTCGACGTTGTTCGAGAAGCGGCCGTGAAACTCGGCGTAGCAGACGAGTAGGAACGGCGAACGGGGGCCGGTCGCAAGACCGGCCCCCGTCCATTCCCCGACTCATGGGCATCATCGACTTCACCAACACATCCGTCACGTACCCCGGTGGGCTCACCGCCCTCAAGGACGTGACCTTGAGCATCGAGAAGGGCGAGTTCGTTGTCGTCGTCGGTCTCTCCGGGGCAGGGAAGTCGACCATGCTCCGGGCCATCAACGGTCTCGTTCCGGTCTCCGGATCGGTGCTCGTCGACGGCCGTGAAGTGGTCGGTGCATCGCAATCTGAACTGAGGGCTATCCGATCCGACGTCGGCATGATCTTCCAGACCTTCAACCTCGTGAACCGCTCACGCGTCGTCAACAACGCGCTCATGGGCCGGCTCTCGAAGATCCCCCGCTGGCGCAGTTTCCTCGGCCTCTGGCCTGCCGACGACAAGGAGATCGCCCTCCAGTCCCTTGAACGCGTCGACATCGTTGAGAAGGCCTACGTTCGCGCCTCCGATCTCTCCGGTGGACAGCAGCAGCGGGTCGGCATCGCCCGCGCCCTTGCTCAGGAGCCGAAGATCATCCTCGCCGACGAACCGGTTGCTTCACTCGACCCGGTCACGTCTCACATGGTGATGCGCGATCTCCAGCGTATCAATCGCGAACTGGGCATCACCACGCTCATCAACCTCCACTTCCTCGATCTGGCCCGGCAGTACGGAAGACGTCTCATCGGCCTGAACGACGGATTGGTCGTTTTCGACGGTGACATCGCCGACGTGAACGACGAGGTCTTCCGCGGCATCTACGGTCGCGCCATCACGCCGGACGATCTGCTCGACGAAACGTGACCCTCTTCGCCCCGGAGACCCAGGTACGGCCGGTCGAACCACCGCGCGCTCTCCAATACCTCCTCCCACTCGGCGTCGGAATCGCCGCGACGGGGATCGTCAGCTGGGTCGGACCGGTGGGACCTCTATGGGGCATCCTCGTCGGCCTTGTCACCTTCGGCGTGTTCTTCTGGGCCGATGTCACGAAGCACTGGATCGATGCCGTCGTTCTGGTCGTCGCCGGGATCCTCGGACTCTCCTTCTTCGACTGGGTGCTCGCAGCGCGTACCGGACCCGTCAACTTCAAACTCGCACTCGTCGCTGCGATCGGCTGGCTCATCTACGGAGCAGCCACCGGATTCGTGATCTATCGCAATCGCCCCGGCTACCGACCAAGCATCATCGGCTTCCAGGCCCTCGCCTGGGGCGGGGGAGCGACACTGGCTCTCTTCACCGCCACCGCGATGGGCGTCCTCGCCCCGTTGAACGCACGGCAGATCAGCAACGGCGAGATCCAGGCACTCACGATCGGGCTCTTCGTCGTCACCGGCCTGGCGGCTGCGGGCATCGGCCTCGGCGCGAACCTGTCGTTCGCGACTCGTCTCCCCTCCCTGTTCGCCGGAGGCCTGGTGCTCGTCCTCACGGTGATGGCCTACAACGAGATCCAGTTCTCCACCGCGGCGATCGCCACTCAAATGACCCGCATCGGCGAGATCGTCGACGACTTCTGGCCACCGGTCTGGAAGTGGCCGAAGAGCCTCGGCCAGCCGGCGACCTTCAACATCCTGCGACCATTCATCGAGACGTTCCAGATCGCGATCGTCGGCGCCGTCACCGGGAACCTCCTCGCCCTTCCGCTTGCGTTCTACGCGTCACGCATGACCGCACCTTCGAACCTGGCCTACCGATTCGCCAAGGGATTCCTCAACGTGGTCCGTACAATCCCGGATCTGGTCTGGGGCATCTTGTTCGCCACCGCGGTCGGGTTCGGCAACCCCTTCGCCGGGGCGCTCGCGATGATCATGTTCTCGCTTGCCATCATGGCCAAGCTGTTGTCCGAAACGGTCGACGCGATCGACATCGGACCGCTCGAAGCCGGGAGGGCCGCAGGTGCCCGGCATTCCCAGGTCATCCAGTATGCGGCGTTCCCCCAGGTCCGGCCCAACTACGTGGCCTACGCGCTCTACATCTTCGAGTTGAACATTCGCGCGTCGGTCGTCATCGGCTTCGTCGGCGCCGGCGGGATCGGCCGTCTCCTCAATGAGCGTCGTAACTTCTTCCAGTGGGACCAGGTCATGGCGATCGTCATCGTGATCTTCGTCTCGGTGCTGTTGATCGAATGGCTCTCGATCTGGGCGAGGAGGAAGCTGGTATGACCGTACCGGACCTCACCCCCGATCAGCAGATGGAGCAGTTCCGCCCCAAGGAACCCCTCGCCCCGCGCATCATCCGTTGGGTCGTCGGCATCGCGATCGTCGTACCCTTCATCTGGGCGGTGATCGGCCTCGAGATCTCACCAGAGCGCGTCTGGCGAGCCCCCGCCGAGATGTGGACTCTCCTGAGCGGCATGTTCCCGCCCGACTTCGACAACAGCGGCAGGATCGTAGCCAAGCTCCTCGAGTCGATCTACATCGCGTGGATCGGGACGATGATGGGCGCCGTCTTCTCGTTCCCGCTCAGCTTCATGGCTGCGACCAACGTGGCTCCGCGCTGGATGTCGATCCCGACGAGAGCGTTCCTGAGCGCCATCCGGGCCTTCCCCGAACTCATCCTTGCCGTCATCCTCATCGTCCCGTTCGGCCTCGGACCGTTCACCGGGGCATTGGCGATCGGCCTTCACTCCATCGGCACACTCGGCAAGTTGTCCTCCGAGGTGATCGAAGGCGTCGATGACGGGCCCATCGAAGCGATCGGGTCTGCGGGTGGAACGCTGGCGCTCCAGATGCGATACGGCATTGTTCCCCAGGCCATGCCCACGATCGTCGCCTACTGGTTGTACCGGTTCGAGATCAACATTCGCGCTTCCGCCGTGCTCGGACTCGTCGGTGCCGGTGGCATCGGCGCCGAGATCGTCGCCCGACTCTCGTTCCGTGCCGACTGGCCGAAGGCCGGGGCGGCATTGCTTGCAACCATCGGAGTCGTCCTCGTCGTCGACGCAGTGTCGTCGTCGATACGACGACGGATCATCACAGGGCAGCCATCGACGAGCCTGGTGTCGAAGGGCATGGTCGCTCTCACGGGTGCCGGACGGCCCCCGAGCACCGAACTCGAGACCTGATGACCGCTTTCCGTCTCCGAACCCGACGGGTAGCGGAGGAACTCGAACGGGAAGACCTTGCACCGGCGGCAATGCTCTCGGTCAACTCCACCGGGCGTGCCGTGTTGGAGGAGCCGGATCCGTGGAGGACTTCGTTCGAGCGCGACCGGGACCGCATCCTTCACTCGAAGGCGTTCCGACGGTTGAAGCACAAGACACAGGTGTTCATGAACCCTGAGGGCGATCACTACGTCACCCGCCTCACTCACACCCTCCAGGTCACGCAGGTGGGTGGCGCCATTGCCCGGGCCCTCAGCCTCAACGGAGCATTGACCGAGGCGATCTGTCTCGGGCACGACGTGGGCCACTCACCTTTCGGCCACACGGGTGAGGATGCGCTGAGCGAGTTCGTCGACGGCGAATGGCGTCACTCCGCCCAGTCGGTGCGGATCTACGAAGTGCTCGAACCCCTCAACCTCACGTCCGAGGTCCTGGATGGGATCCTGGCTCACCCATGGAAAGTCGAGATCCCGGCACGAACCTCGGAAGGGGCGATCGTCCGATTCGCGGACCGCATCGCGTATCTCGCCCACGATGCACTTGATGCGATCCGCGCCGGTGTACTCCGACCCTCCGATTTCCCCGGTCCGGTGCTCAACACGCTCGGCGAACCCGGCCGCGAGTGGATCTCCACGATGATCGCATCTGTGATCGAGACGTCCATGGAGCGCGATGAGGTCGCCATGGACGATGGCACGCTCGACGTCATGCTCGAACTCCGGGGATTCATGTTCGAACACGTCTATCTGAGGGCAGACGTCGAACCGCAGCGGATACGGGCCAGAGAGATCATCAGGAACCTCGTTGAGTACTACGTCGCTCACCCCTCGGAGATCCCCGACACCTACCGACAGGATGATGCCGACACGCTGACACAGGTGATCGACTTCGTGGCCGGCATGACCGACCGCTACGCGATAAGCCGCCACGACGAGCTGTTCCGACCGGCCCTGTTCTGACGAACAGGGAGACGACAGACCACAGACCACAGACCACAGCTCTTCCTACTGTCTGCTGTGATCTGTGGTCTGTGGTCTGTCCGCTGTCGTCTGGCCTCAGCCTGTCAACATCGCCACCACCGCCAACAACGCCAGGTTCGCCAGCGTCCACATCAGGGCGATCGTTGCGTAGCGGCGCAGCCACCGTCCCCATGTCTCTGAGCGAACGGCGAGTGCCGTACCAAGCACGTACCAGAGGGGCAGGCTGGTAACGATGCCGAAGATCACGACGGTCGTTCGCGACACGTCGATGAAATCGAACGAGAGGAACCACGATGTCGGGAGTGCAATGACGAGCATCAGCGCCGCGATGAAACTCGAAGCGACGTCCTGCAGATCACCGGCCTCTCGGGGTCCGACGGCGAGTGCCATCACCACCATCACGATCGGATACGACAGCGCCATCAGCCCGGCCGTCGTTCGCCCGACCATGGTTCGGCGCGGTGCGAAGGACACCCTATCTGTAGCCATGGATCTCTCGGTGCGCCATCATCTCAAGAGTAACCCTCCCGCACGTTCTTCGCCCCCGATTGGGGAGCTGCGTCCGGCCCGTGAGGCAACGCGAAAACATGCCTTCGCCGACGATCTCGTTTGGCGAGTATCCACCTCCCATGTCTAGCCTGACGTGTTGCATGCTCTCATCGAAGTCTCTCCCGCCGATCATCCTCGTGATCATCCTCGCGCTGCTCGTCGTCGTCCCGATTCCCGCCGGCGCGCAGACAAAATCGGACGTCGACAAGGCCCAGGCCGCTCAGGACCGGGCCTACAACCAACTGCTCGAGGCCAACGAAGCTGTGGGCCAGGCGCTCTCCGAGCTCGAGGCGATCGACGACGAACTCCAGGCGCTGAACTACACGATCAAAGTGCTGGATCGGAAGATCGCCGAGTTCGACGAACAGGTCGCCGACCTCAGGAAGAGCGCCCAGGAACTCGTCGTCGAGGCGTACACGAATTCAGGGACTGGCCTCGTGACGGCCGCCTTCACCGCCGCATCGATTCAGGATCTGCTCACCAGCCAGACCCTCATCGGCCATGCCACCGAGCGCGACCTCGCTTCGCTCGATCTTCTCACGGCGGTCAACCGGGAGAACGATAGGTTGAAGGCAGAGGTCGCCGAGAAGCGAGCCGAGGTCGAGATCCTGCAAGAGAAGCAGAAAGTGCTCGTCGAGAGGCTCTCCAATGAGCGGGCGAAGGCCGACCGGATCTACGCCGAGTCCCAGGATAAGTACAAGGAAGCCTACGCGAAGTACCAGGCCGAACTGCGTCGTCGGGCGGAAGAGGAAGCCCGCCGCAAGCGCGAGGAAGCAGCTCGCCAGGCTGCCGCGAACAACTCCTCCGCGGCCGCCAGCAGCTCTGCCGCCGCCGGTGTCCCCGTCTCGAACACACCCGGCGTCGTCTGTCCGGTCGCCGGCAACAGTTGGTTCTCCAACACCTGGGGAGCACCGCGGTCCGGCGGTCGAACGCACAAGGGCGTCGACATGATGGCCGGCACCGGGACCAAGCTCGTTGCCATGGATTCGGGGAAGGTTCGGCTCAACTGGCACTATGCCGGAGGTCGTCAGGTCTACGTCTACGCCAACAACGGCATGTTCTACTACTACGCCCACCTGAGCGGATACGCCCCCGGTCTGTCCAACGGGCAGCGGGTCTCCAAGGGCCAGGTCATCGGTTACGTAGGAGCGACCGGGAACGCCTCCGTCCCGCACCTCCATCTCGGCATGGGACCGAGTTCCGGCGTGTACGTGAACCCCTACCCGACGGTCCGCAGAGTCTGTTGATGACCGGCTTCGCCGCCGTCGTCGGTAGTCCGTGAAGACCCTGCCTGATCTACTGATCTACTGATCTACTGATCTACTGATCTACTCCGCTACTCAGCCCCTCATGCCGTCCTAGCCTGACCCGCCTATGCCACCCCTCATTCATGCACGCGGTCTCACCAAGCGATTCGGTGAGTTCGTCGCGGTCGACGGCATCGATTTCGCTGTAGAGCGGGGCGAGTCGTTCGGGTTCCTTGGTCCGAACGGAGCGGGGAAGACGTCGACGATGCGAATGATCGGCGCCGTTAGCCCGATCACAGAAGGAACCCTCTCCGTCCTGGGCCTCAACCCCGAGAAGGAGGGGCCCCGGCTCCGCTCCCGGCTCGGTGTCGTGCCTCAGGAAGACAACCTCGATCAGGAACTGACCGTCTACGACAACCTGATGATGTACGGGCGGTACTTCGACCTGTCGCGGGCTGTGATCAAGGAGCGGATCGACGAACTCCTCGATTTCGTCCAACTCACCGAGAAACGCGAATCCAAGGTGGATGCGCTGTCGGGAGGGATGAAGCGGCGTCTGACGATCGCGAGGGGCCTCATCAACGAGCCGGACCTCCTCATCCTGGATGAACCAACGACCGGACTCGATCCGCAGGCGCGCCACGTCCTCTGGGACCGCCTGTATCGGCTCAAACAACAGGGCGTGACGCTGATCATCACCACGCACTACATGGACGAAGCCGAGCAACTCTGCGACCGCCTCGTCGTCATGGACAAGGCGAAGATCGTCGCCGAAGGATCACCGCGTTCGCTCATCGAGCAGTACGCCCCACGCGAGGTCGTTGAAGTGCGCTTCCCCGCCGGAGTGCTCGACGACGTCGCCGACCGGGTCGAGGATCTCGCCCCCCGCACCGAGATCCTTGCCGATCGCGCCTTGTTGTACACCGACGATGCCGAGCAAACGATCGCGGACATCGCATCTACCGGTCTCGAGCCCGAAACGATTCTGGCCAGGCGGTCGTCCCTCGAGGACGTGTTCCTCCGCCTGACCGGTCGCTCCCTCGTCGACTGATGGCGACACCACTGGCGTTTCGCGTCGTCGAATCCGAAGCAAGGGTGTACCGCCGCACCTGGCGCAGTTCGGTGGTCTCGAGCTTCCTCAATCCGATCCTCTACCTCGCTGCGATGGGCGTCGGCCTCGGATCTCTCGTCGATGAGAACCTCCCGAGCGGTGTGGAAGGCCTCTCCTACCTCGCCTTCCTCGCTCCCGGCCTTCTCGTCGCTACAGCCATGCAGACCGGTGCCGCCGAGGGTGGGTGGAAGGTCATGGCCGGGATCAAGTGGCTGAAGACATACGATGCCAAGCTCGCGACGCCGATCGGCGTGCCGAGCCTGGTTGCGGGACACATGATGTGGTCGGGAGCCCGGGTGTTGATGGTTTCGGTCATCTTCGCGATGGTCATAGCGGCGTTTCGGGTCGCCCCGCTCGTCCAGTCGCTGCTGGCCGTGGGTCCCGCCCTCCTTGTTGGGCTTGCGATGGTGGCCGCCACCACGGCCATCACTGCGAGGCTCGAGGATCCCACCGGTCTACAGCTCTACTTCCGCTTCGCCGTGATCCCCATGTTCCTCTTCTCGGGCACCTTCTTTCCCATCACGCAACTCCCCGTCTGGCTCCAGCCGGTCGCTCTTGCGACACCGCTGTTCCACGGCGTCGAGTTGAGCCGGGCGATCGTAGTGGGGACCGATCCGGCCGTTACCTGGTGGGTCAGCGTTCTGTATCTCGTCGCATGGATCGCTATCGGAGCCTTTCTGGCGGTCGGTCCGTTCCGGAAGCGACTGACACCGTGACAACCGGCCAATTCGTCTCCAGGATCGTTCCACCGCTGCCGCGCCGGTGGCGGGGACGCTATCTCGTGGAACGGAACGCCGTCTCTGCCAAGTCGTTCTGGCCGGTCTACATCTCCGGGTTCTTCGAACCCGTCTTCTATCTCTTCGCCATCGGTGTCGGCATCGGACAACTCGCAGGCGACGTCACCGTGGCCGGCATCCCCGTTGAGTACACGGCGTTCGTTGCACCGGCGATGCTCGCGGCATCCGCCATGAACGGCGCCGTTCTCGAGTCGACGAACCTGTTCTTCAAGCTGAAGTACGAGAGGATCTACGAAGGCGTCCTTGCAACCCCGCTCGAGGCGAAGGACGTCGCTACCGGGGAGATCGCCTGGTCTCTCATTCGTGGATCGTTCTACTCGGCCGCGTTCCTGGCAGTGATGGCCGTGATGGGTCTGATCCACTCCCCGTACGGGATCCTCGCCTTCCCCGCAGCGATCCTCATCGGGTTCGCCTTCGGAGCCGCCGGGACCGCCGCAACCACGTACATGCGGACCTGGCAGGACCTCGATCTGGTCATGCTCGTCACGCTCCCGCTGTTCCTGTTCTCAGCGACCTTCTATCCGATCGACGTCTATCCGGAGTTCATCCAGATCATCACCTGGATCTCTCCGCTCTATCACGGCGTCATCCTCATCCGGGGTCTCACACTCGGGATCCTCGAGTGGACGATGCTGATCAACGTCGCCTACCTCACGGCCATGGGAGTCGTAGGTTCGTTGATCACGGGGCGCCGCATCGGAAGTCTTCTCTTGAAATAGTCAATCGACGAAACCCGTTCCACAAGGAGCGGAGGATTGATACGCTCGATCCCGGAGCGACGAAGGAGATCACCGTGTCCACCAGAACAATGAGCGTGCCCGAGATTTCGTGCGGCCACTGCAAGTCCTCGATCGAGGGTGCGGTGTCACCTCTCAACGGTGTCAAGAAGGTCGAAGTACACATCGAGGAACGCACCGTTGAACTCGACTACGACGGCACCGACGCCACGTTCGACGCGATCGTAGCCGCCATCGAAGAGCAGGGTTACGACGTTCCCGACAAGAACTGAACCCACTCCGTCAATCATGAACGGAGTTCAACGATGACCGACACACAATCGATCACCTTCGATGTCGAGGGGATGACGTGCGCGTCGTGCGCCTTGCGGATCGAGCGCGTTCTCGGCAAGCAGGACGGTGTCGAGACGGCGATCGTCAACTACGCAGGGCACGAGGCCCGAGCCGAGATCGGCCCCGACGTCGACGTAGAGGCTCTTAGGGCGGCGGTCGCGAAGATCGGATACGAGATCGAACCGGTTGTCGCCGGCGAGGAGCGTGTCAGCGTCACGGAGCGCTACGACGAAGAGGTCGTCTACCAGCGCAGGAACCTGATCGGAGCGGCCGGGTTCACCATCCCGGTCTTCCTCCTTGCCATGCTCGGCCCGGAAGAGACGTGGAACTTCGCTCTCCAGGCCGTTCTCACCACCGTTGTCGTCTTCGGTTTCGGATGGCAGTTCCACAAGGCCGCGTGGAAACAGATCACGTCGATGAGTCCCGCCATGGACACGCTTGTGTCGGTTGGCACCATCACCGCGTGGGGCTATTCGTTGTTCGCGATGGTTGAAGGTTCCGCCGTCTTCTTCGACACCGCCGCCATGATCACATCCCTGATCCTGCTCGGCCGGTTCTTCGAAGCGCGGGCGAAGGGTCGCGCCTCCCGAGCCATCACGAAGCTCCTTGAACTTGGAGCGAAGCAAGCTCGCGTCGTCCGGGACGGTTCCGAGTTGATGGTGGACGTCGGTGACGTTCTGGTCGGAGACACCGTGGTCGCACTGCCCGGCGAGAAGATCCCGACCGATGGACGGATCACCGCCGGATCGTCGAGTGTCGACGAGTCGATGCTCACGGGGGAGTCGATGCCCGTCGACAAGGCCCCCGGTGACGACGCATTTGGGGCGACGATCAACCAGCAGGGTCGCCTGGAGATCGAGGTCATGAAGGTCGGAGAGGGCACGGCACTGGCGCAGATCGTTCGACTGGTCGAGGACGCACAGGCGACGAAGGCCCCCGTCCAGCGTCTCGCCGACCGCGTCTCGGCCGTCTTCGTTCCGACCGTTCTTGTGATCGCTGCGGTCGTGTTCGTCGCATGGATGGCAGCCAGCGAAGGGGATGTACCCGTGGCTCTTCGCAACGCTGTTGCGGTGCTCATCATCGCCTGCCCGTGCGCCATGGGACTCGCAACGCCGACCGCGATCATGGTCGGCTCGGGGCGCGGGGCAGAGCTCGGCGTGCTCTTCAAGAACGCCGAGGTCTTCGAGCGAGCTCGCGCAGTCGACGTTGTCGTCTTCGACAAGACCGGCACACTCACCCGCGGAGCGATGACGCTCACCGACGTCGTCACCGACGATGACGAAGCGCACTTCCTCGCCCTCGCAGCATCGGTGGAAGCCGCCAGCGAGCACCCGATCGGCAAAGCCGTTGCCCTCGGCGCGGAAGAGCGTGACGTCGAGCTCTCGACCCCGACGGATTTCACCGCGCTCCACGGTCAGGGCGTGGTCGGCACCGTTGAGGGGATCGAGGTCACGGTCGGAAAGGCGAAGCTGATGGCCGAACGAGGTCTCCAGATCCCCGAACCGTACGCCGACGCGATGGACCGGATCGAGAGCGTGGGGAACACAGCGTTTCTCGTCGGATGGGACGGCGCCGTGCAGGGGACCATCGGCGTCGCAGACACGGTCAGGGCATCATCGGCCGATGCGGTCTCCACGCTCGAGGAGATGGGCGTCGAAGTCGTCATGCTCACCGGAGACAACCGCAGAACCGCCGAAACGATCGCCGCGGAGATAGGAATCACCAGCGTGATCGCAGAGGTCCTCCCCGGCGACAAAGCCGAAGAGATCCGCAGGCTGCAGCACGAGGGTCGGTCGGTCGGCTTCGTCGGAGACGGCATCAACGACGCACCGGCGCTCTCGCAGGCCGACCTCGGCATGGCGGTGGGATCGGGCACCGACGTCGCCATCGAAGCCGGCGATGTCGTCCTGATGAGCGGCGATCCGATGCTCGCCGTCACCTCGCTTCGGCTCGCGCGGAGAACCTTCTCGACCATCAAGCAGAACCTGTTCTGGGCCTTCGGCTACAACACCGCGGCGATCCCGCTCGCAGCGCTCGGTTTCCTCAACCCGATGATCGCCGCAGGCGCCATGGCGTTCTCGTCGGTGTCTGTGGTCACGAACTCCCTCCGTCTCCGCCGCTTCGCCGAGAAGTGACAGGGAGGCAGTAGCGGAGTAGATCAGTAGATCAGTAGATCAGTAGATCAGTGGATCAGGCAGAGTCTTCACGGACTACGGACTACGGACTACGGACTACGGACTACGGACTACGGACTACGGACCGCTACGGACTACGGACTACGGACTAC
>JAUXCV010000128.1 GCA_030618675.1 Acidimicrobiia bacterium
CCGGTGTAGGGGCGGAGGGCTTCCGGGATCACGATGGTTCCGTCGGCCTGCTGATGGTTCTCCACGAGGGCGATCAGGGCTCGTCCGGTGATCGCCGTGCCGTTCAAGGTGTGAACGAGCCTGTTCTTCCCGTCTTCGTCTTTGAACCGGATCTTGAGACGTCGCGACTGGTAGTCGGTCGTGTTCGAAGCCGACGTGACCTCGCGGTAACGCTCCTGCCCGGGGAACCAGGCCTCGATGTCGTACTTCTTGGCAGCTGACGCACCGAGGCCGCCGGCCGCCACATTCACGACACGGTACGGGATCTCCATCGCTTGAACCAACGCCTCTTCCCTGGCGAGCAGGAAGTCGTGCTCCTCACGGGAACGATCGGGATGCACGAATGAGAACATCTCGACCTTGTCGAACTGGTGAACACGGAAGATGCCCCTCGTGTCCTTCCCGTACGTACCGGCTTCCACCCTGAAGCACGTCGAGAATCCGGCGTACCTCAGCGGCAGGTCACCCAACTCCATGATCTCGTCGCCGTGCATCGCTGCGAGGGGGACCTCGGACGTGCCGACGAGGTAGAGATCGTCCTCTTCGATCGAGTAGACCTGTTCACGATCAGCAGGAAAGAACCCTGTCCCGAACAGTGCCTGCTCCCGAACCAGCACGGGCGGAAGCACCGGAGTGAACCCATATCCGTTGAGTTCGTCCATGGCCCACCGGACCATCGCCATCTCCAAGAGGGCGAGCTTCCCCTTCAGCATCCCGAAGCGGCTTCCGGAGACCTTCGTGGCCCGTTCAATGTCGATGATCCCGAGAGCGTCGCCAAGATCCACATGATCCCTGGCATCGAACCCGAACACGGGAGGCTCACCCCAGCGCGTGATCTCGATGCTGTCCTCTTCTTCGAATCCGTCCGCTGCCGTATCGTCGGCGATGTTGGGAATCGTCACCCATTGACCCATGAAGCGCTCGTCGAGATCATCGGCCTCAGCCAGGCGCTCCTTGTAACGGTTCGAGAGTTCACCGGCCTCCGCGATCGCCGTCGCCTTCTCGTCGCCGTTGAGGGAAGCGATCGACTTTCCGATGTCCTTCTGGCGAGATCTCACCGCCTCGGCATCGACCCGCGCTGAGCGTCGCTCGGCGTCGAGTACGGCGAGGGCGGAGACGTCGAACTCAACGCCACGTCTCTTCAGAGCTGCCGCGAGGGTTTCCGGATGTTCGCGAAGGATTCCAACATCGATCATGGGCGGATGCTACCGGCCCATCGCGTTGGCGACTGCCAGTTCCTCTTCCGGGGAGAGCACCTCGCTGCCGATTCCGGCCCGGACCTCCTTCGTGAAGAACAGCGTCTCCTCGCGAGACACGAGAATCGACAGGACGACGCCGTCACCTGACTCGCTGAGCATCGCCATCGAACGCGAGAGCTGACCGGTGATGTTCCCGAAGGCGTCGTAGGCAACAACGGCATATCGTGTCACGGCGAACGGAAGACGAGCTTCGATGTCCTGCACACGTTGATCCAGAACGGTCAACCCCGCCTCAACCCGGTTGAGGCGACCCGTCGTCGAATCGATCAGGGCGAAGACGTTCCCATCCTTCGGCACCGCATCGACCTGCTTGCGGATCTGCACAAGTTGGATCGTCTGCCAGATCGCCAGCACGACGACAAGCAGCACGATGGCGATAACAAGCCAATCACTCACGCGTTCTCGTTCTGATAGAAGACCATGCGCCACGCATCGTTCTCGGAGTCCTCGTCCTTGTCAACCTCGGCAGTGATCACAACCTCGTACAAGCCCCCCGGCTTGAGTTCGAGAGTGTCGAACACGAGGGTCCTGGCCTGCCCCGGTTCGAGGTCCGCGACGGTCTGTCTGACCGTTACTCGCTCTTCTGAGTCGTCCGTGGGGATGAGTTCGAGGTCGACGCTCACGAGGTGCTCGGGTTCGTTGCCCTGGTTCGCCACGACGGCCTGGACGATGAACTGCTCACTGTGCGGGACCACCGGAACGTTGTTGCGTTCACCGAGCGGCTCCGGGTCGGTCACCGCCGTCACGGCGATGTCGTGAAGCTCTCCGAGTTTGTGGACGGAGGTCAGCCGAAGCGTGACCATCTGAGCGTCGTACTCGATGGATCTGCCTTCGCCCGCGAATGCGACCACGTCGATGTCACCAACAGGGACCGCGTCGTCGAATCCGTCGGTTGCAACGAGAAACTGGGTGTATGCGAGATCCCCGAGTCGGAGGAAGTCGAACGCCTCCTGCAGGAGTTCGGTGCCCCCCGCCTCCGCAGACTCGTCGAGAACGATCACGATGGCATCGTCGAGGAGATCGAGTCCGCTGCTCCAGGAGCTCACGGCGGCGACGAGATAGCCATGCGCCTCTCCGGCGTCGAGAGGAACATCGGTACCGGCAAGGGTGTCGGAGGCGTCCTCTGACGACACTCGCAGGACTTCCAAGCGTCTCATCACTTCGGGTCGCTCAACGTCGGTGACCGTCAGGAACAGCGCTTCCAGATCGTCTGCAGTCTCTCCCTGTTCGGTCGCGACTTGCTGTGCCACTGCCAGGTAGTCGGCGATGCCGCGCGCGTCACTGCGGCGGCGAACCGCGAACACAACAATGGAAATGATGATCACCGCGACGAGAAGCGTCAGCAACCAGCGTCTGCGCCGCTGCCGACCGACCGGCGCGTAAGAGGGATACGCCATAGTTGTGGGCGAGGGGGGACTTGAACCCCCACGAGTGTTACCTCACAGATACCTGAAACCTGCGCGTCTGCCATTTCCGCCACTCGCCCGCGGGCGCGAAAGGCTACCACGGGAGATGGGTAGCTCCCCGAGGTGGTCAGTAGTCAGTAGTCAGCGAAGACTTGCCCCCTTCCCGTTCAATGCTGTTCTTCCTCAGCTACTCAGCTACTCCGCTACTCCCCACCAAGAACAACGCACAGTTGACTCCGCTCATACAATCAGATCATGAAACTCGCTCGCGAGATGGAACGGCGCCTGGAGCGCCTCGTCGACGGGGCATCCGCTGCGGTCTTTCGCGGGAAGATGCACCCTGTCGACATGGCCGACCGACTGCTCCGGCAGGCCGACTTCGTCGTTTCCCAGGGAGAAACGGGTCCGGAGATCCCGAACCGCTGGCTCCTGGGGATCAACCCGTCTGATCTCCCTCCCGAAGTTGATCTGGAAGAACTCGACAGGGAACTCACCCATGCGGTCTCCGAATTCGCCGCCGACCGCGGATGGAGAATCAACGGTCCCGTCTTCGTGGAAGTCGTCTCCGACGCCGCGGTGCCGCGAGGCCTCACCGACTGCTCGGGCACCAGCGAGCCTGGGCCCATCGATCCGTGGGGTCAACTCGTCGCGGCCTCGCCACCACTCGTCGTCGAGATCTCCGACAACCGCTCCGTCCTGGGTCGGGCGGTCGAGAGCGACCTCGTCGTGGCGGTCCCCGAACTGTCGAGAAGCCAGGCGATCATCGTGCGGGCCGATCAAGCGGTAACCATCGCCGACCTCTCGTCAGCGAACGGCACTTTCGTGAACGGAGCGTTGATAGGCACAGATCCCTTCCCCCTCGTCCCGGGCGACACGGTGACGATGGGCGACATCGACTTCGTCTTCCGAGCATTGTGAGATCTCGATGCCTGCACTGATCCTCAACATCCTGAAGATCCTCTTCCTGATCCTCATCTTCCTGTTCCTCTGGCAGGTGGCTCTTGCGATCCGGACCCACATCGGAGCAGGTCATTCGGCGAAGCGGATCAAAGGAGGACACGAACTCGTCGTGTTGCGTGGGGATGCGAGGAAGGGCACAACCGTGCGTCTCCGACCGTCCGGACACACGATCGGCCGCAGTCCTGAAGCGGACGTAGTCATCGACGACCCCTACGCTTCTGAATTCCACGCCAGAGTCGAGACGCAAGACGGCGGCACCATGGTCCATGACCTCGGAAGCACGAACGGCACATACGTGAACGGTCGACGCATCACCGTCCCGACGCCTGCCGGCAAAGGCGATACCGTACAGATCGGCAAAACCATCCTTGAGGTGAGATGAGATACGTCTGGGCGACCGGTACCCACCAGGGCAGAATCCGCGACCGCAATGAGGATTCGGTGTATCCCGAGACCTCCGGCGCCGGGAGCGGGCCGATCATCGTCGCAGTCGCCGATGGTATGGGAGGCCACGTGGCCGGGAACGTCGCAAGCGCTCTCGCCCTAACGACGGCGACCGAAGCCTCCCCTGATTCCGACATCGAGACGGCAGAGCGTCTTCTCTCAGCCAACGAAGCCATCCTCGAACACGTTCGGGAACACCAGGAACTCTCCGGGATGGGCACCACCTTGACGCTCGGACTCTTCCTCGAAGACGGCACCCTCGAATTGGCCCACGTCGGCGACAGTCGCTGCTATTTCGTCCGTGATAACGAACTTCGTCAACTCTCGACCGATCACACCGTCGTGGCCGAGCTCGTCGCCCTCGGCCACCTCAGCCCCGACGATGTCGACAAGCACCCCCAACGCCATCTAGTGACCCGCACTCTGGGCCTCGGACCGGTCACCGTCGAGAGCAAGACGCTGTCCCTGGAGACAGGAGATCGCCTGGTGTTCTGCTCAGATGGGCTCACGTCGATGGTCAACAACGACGAGATCCAACGCATCGTCACAGCCGGAGACGATCCTGAGGCGACCATCTGGAACCTCATCGAAACCGCCAACAGCGCCGGCGGTGTCGACAACATCACGGTTGCCATGGTCGACACCAGGGCATGACCCGCAACGCCGAAGCGGCGTTCGTCCTCGCCGGGGCGGTGCTGGCTTCGGTCGGGGTAGCGATGGTCCGGTTCGCCGGAGGAGGATGGCTGGACGCCGACGTCGCTCTCACATTCATATCGTTCGTACTTGCGTTCGGTTCTCTCCACATCTCGTTCCGCCTCTGGGCACCTAATGCCAGCCCTCTCATTCTCCCGATCGCGACCTTCCTAGCCGCCATCGGCTCGATCGAGGTGTTTCGCCTCGATCCCGAACTGGCCGCTCTCCAGCGCTGGTGGCTCGTTCTCGCCGGCCTCGGTGGTGCCGCCGTGGTGTGGGCGCTGCGCTCGTCGGGGGTCGCCGTCTTGCGCCGGTACCGCTACCTCTTCCTCGCTGCAGCGATCGTGCTGCTCCTCCTCCCCCTACTGCCCGGCACGTGGCCGATCCACGGAGCAACCGTCAACGGATCACGCCTCTGGGTACGCATCGATCTGCCGTTCGCCATCCGGGCGTTGTCGTTTCAACCCGGCGAGGTAGCCAAGGTCTTTCTCAC